>JACMPN010000353.1 GCA_014377495.1 Candidatus Sericytochromatia bacterium | reverse complement strand
GCGCCGCGGCGGCACGTACGTCGCCCGCCAGCCCCTGCGTCTGGTCGGGGTCACCGTGAATCCGTACAACCCGGAAGAACCCACGGACGTCGCCCCGGATGCCTTGCGCAACGCCGTCGCGGCTGCCTTGAGTCACAGCGTCCCCGTCGTCGACGTCGTCCACGAACGGTAAGGCTGGCAGCAAGCGCTTGGAACAGTTCTGGTCAATTACCGTCCAGAATTTATCACCCAAGCGATTGAGAGCTTCCATGCGATTGCATTTTGGCTGTGCGTCCTCATAATCGCCGCCTGTGCGCCTGCCGGGCCAGTGGCGACGCCATCGGTCGGGCCAAGTGTTACAGCAGGATCGTCTGTTGCGCCAACGGCATTGTTGAATCCAACAAATGTTGCGACGCCCACACCGTCTTCGCTGGGCTGTGTGGATTGCAACAGGACACGTCGGGCCACCAATCAGGGCATCGTGTTCGATGACAGCGGTAGCCGCCTGGATGATGCCACTGTCACCGGCAAGGTGCTTGGTGCCGGTGTTTTCTCGAATGGCTCGGACATCCTCACCATGACGACCCGGACCGGTGCGTCTGGTCCAGTTACTGACACCGGCACCGGTACAATCCAGGACTATTCGTACGGTCTATACGCCCCAGGAGGTTCGACCATTCTGGTTACGGCCACCAAGCCAGGCTTTACCACACGCCAGCAGACGATTGTTCCTACGAACAACGAGCGTGGCGACTACAGCGTCAACCGGTTGACCTTCGGTGAGACCATCAATGGCGTCACCGACCGAGTCTACGTGCTCTCCGACAAGCCGGAAGTCACCAATTGCACGCCGGCCAAGGATGCTACCGGTGTGGATCCAGCGACAACCTTCACACTGACCTTCAACGAGCCCGTCAACACGGCCGACGTCGAGAGCCTTTTCGCCGTCTACGTTTCCGGTCCCGGCCCCAATGCGATTGCCGGCGTCTCGCCGACCAACACGATTGCAAACAGCTATCAGTTGAGCGCCCAAAACACGATGCTGAACTACACCTACGATCCCAACCGGTTTGACGGTGCGATTGGCAGCACGCCGACATTCTTCCGTAATTCCGCTGTGCCGCTCTATGACGGCGATACGACACGTTCGACCGTTGAGCTGGCGGCAGCGACCGATGATCCGGTGAACACCGGTTCGGTCAACAACGGAGGCGGTTTCACCACTGGTCGTAACGTCTGAGTGCATGTGAGCAGCAGGGTGAGCGATCCTGCCTCGAATTCGGTGAACATCAGCAACAACATCAACATCCGCAGTGGGATCACCCAGTAAGCTCAGCCCTATTCGGCTCGCAACGTGCTAACCGCGCTCATTGGCACCCCATCCAGACTGACCATGGTTTGAAATTCGGGGACCTCTGGCGTTGGCCTTGGGCGGTAGCGGGCAGATGGTCTCAGCGATAGGCTTCTCGCCGGTGCCGGGCATAGAGGACCTCGATCGTCTGGGTCTGATTATCAAGTGCCAGACCGGCCCGGTAGTCACCGACCCGTAGCCGCCATTCGGGCGGGTGGACGCCTTTCAGCTTTTTCAAATGGCCATTTCCGGTTGCCGCCAATGCATCCAGCGCACCCATGATCCGGCAGGCAGTTTCAGATCCCAGCTTCCTCAGGTCCCGCGTGGCCGATGGGGAATAGCTTAGGTGCCAGGTCATGCACTGATCATGCGGCGGACTTCTTCTGCCGACAGCCCTCGACCCTCGGCCAACTCCTGTCGAGCCAGCGCCGAAGCCGCCCGGTCATCATCAGTCACGGGCTCATCATCATCTGGGGCCGCCTCCAAGCTGGTGACCAAATCGTCCCCGGTAGCCGGAACAACTCGCAGACCGCGCAGAAAACGTATCGCCATCGGGACGTCCGTCTCAGGCAATTCGTCGATGATCTGGTGCAAATCGTCACGCATGGCCATTGGTTAGCCCTCCACGGTCGCATTGACCTCGGTACGTTGCCTGGCCTCTTTTATCAGCAGGCGCATGGCGTCACTGGCGCTACCATTGGGGCTTTGCTCCCTGAGCCAGTGCCAATCATCACTTGGCAGTCTCACCGTTGCCGGTTCACCCAGCTTCGGGCGACCGCGGCCTCGCTTCACATCGGTCATCGCTGCTTCCACTGGAATAAGCTAACCGGAAAATACGAAAGTGGTCAATGTCTCGCCGGGCTAGTTTGAGATTTTTGTCACCGCTTATTCACCACAATCAAGCCCGAGCGGCTGTGTCATCACACTCGCCTCGGGTTGTGCGTGGTTACGCGAACCTTAGCCTGCGGTTTACCGAAACCATAGCAATGTTAAGGGGCTGGCAACCCATAACCCTTTTGGAGCGAGAGGGTATGGGGATGACCACACACATGCAATCATCGACGCATACGGCCGGCGTCAGCGCTGCAGCCCAAGGGCTCGCCCCGCTTGAACGGCGTCCCGTCGCCCAGCCGACGACCAACCAGGGCCCCACCGGTGATGTCCTCGCCGTCACTCCGGTCGGCACCCGCATCCACCAGAACCTCGTCACGGGTAACAAATACGCCCTGGCTCAGGCCTGGCAGACTACCAAAACCGCCGTGGCCCACCCGCTGAACACCCTCGGCACCCTCGCCAAAAGCACCGGCCAGATGATTGCCTCTCCCGGCAAGGCCGTCAGCAGCGTCACCCAAGCCTACAAACGGGACCGGACCGACGGCGCCATCCAGGGTGCTGCCCTGGGCGCCGGCTACGTCGGTCTCGCCGCCATGGGCACCATCGCCCTCGCCTATGCCGCCGCCATCCCGACCCGCGGCTATTCCTTCCGCCTGATCAGCGTCGCCGGCAAAGCCGCCACCGTCAGTGGCCACGTCGGCATGGCCGCCATGGGTGCATCGCTGGTTAAGAACCAACTTGATGTCGCCGCCGCCCCGAATGCCGCCGTCCTCAAGCAGCAAAGCAAGGAACTCAGCCACGACTTCATCAATGTGGGTGCGGCGGCGGGGATGGCCGTGACCGGTGTCGCCATACAAAAGGTGGCTCAAAAGTCTGTCCCCAAAAACGTGAACCCCGGCTGCGGCCAGCGGGTCGCCGACCGTCTGCACGGGCGGATCGTCAAAAAACTGGGCCTCGCCACGGAAGACGCCAACCGGGGCATCGTCAAAATGAACGGCATGAACGTCGACGAGGTGCGGGCCACCGGCTTGCAGGAAATGCAGCGTGGCATCAATCAGGGCTCGCAGGGCGGCAAGATCATCGCCGTGAAAAACGTCGACCGGGGCAGCTTCGCCGGCATCGATCACGTCGGTGACCGCGTCCTGATGTTCCACGGGACGCGGGACATCCACAGCGCCTCGATCCGCACGAACGGCCTGCGTTCAGGCACCTACGGCGATTTCGGCGAAGGCATCTACCTGGGTTCGACGGGCAAAATCGGCGAAAACTACGCCAGCGCCGTGGCCATGCGCGAAACGGCCAAGCCCCGACTGGCTTATTCCCTCGAAGTGGCCACCGGCAAGGTTTTCGACTATGTGGCCAACCGCAAGGACTACGAAACCTGGGCGATGGCCAACTTTGATCCCACCGACGCCAGCAGCGCCATCAATCAGGTCTATGCCAACGTGCCCAAGCACACGACGACTCCGTTCGTGGACCTGAACATGAACAAGTACATGAAGCTCTACTGTGAAGCGAAGGGCTACAACAGCATCCTCATCAAGGACTGGGACGGCCTGGGCCAGAACTACTTCGTCATCCATGACCCCAAGCGGGTGATCATCCGGCAGGAGTTCCACCTCGATCCGCCGCAGAACATCCGCGCCGTTCCGGCCAGCTTCAACGGCCTCCTGGCCGGATCGGTCGTCCGGGGGGCTGCGGCCGCACACCAGCCCTGATGCGGCTGACGGCCGGGACACCCTCACAAATTGGCGAATTCGCGTCGCTTTTACGCAAGTCAATGGTTTCTTAACCGGATATAAACCAAAGGGAAACAAACATTGTGTTGGAGGGTTCCATGCGTCACCTCGTTGCTTCGGTCGTTCTGCTGGTTCTACTGCCGGCCTGTGCCAATGCACCGATGCCGATGGCCGCAGTGACCGCGCCCGACGCCCAGACCGAGGCCGCCGGCACCCGCAACGCCTACCGCACTGACGAGATCGAGGGCATCGGCCCTGCCTACGCCGCCAAACTGAACGCAGTCGGGATCACCAACACGAACCACCTCCTGCACAAGCTGGCAACCCGCAAGGACCGGAACGCCATCGCCGAGAAGACGGGAATCAGCGACAAGCGGTTGCTTTCCTGGGCCAACAAGGCCGACCTGATGCGCATCTCCGGTGTCGGTCCCCAGATGAGCGATCTGCTGGAAGCCGTCGGCATCAACACGGTGCCCCAGTTGGCTCAGCGGGTCGACGTGTTCACCCTGCGTGAAAAGTTGCGCCTCTCCAACGAGATTGGCCGGAGCTTCGTCCGCACGGTCCCGCCGGAAGCGACCGTCGGCAGTTGGATCGCCAAGGCCCAGAAACTCGACCGGGTCATCCAGTACTAGCCCCACCCCTCGAACTGCATCAAAAAGGCCCGCACTGAGCGGGCCTTTTCGTCATTGGGCGTTGCCTGCCAAATAGGGACGCCTGCGGCGCACCTGACGGCAGGGTCAGAACACCGGCGTCGGATCCCCGTCCGCGGCAACCCCTTCGGTTTCGGCCTCAGCCGGCACCTCGGGCTCCGGGTGGTCCTTCAGGAGCTTCTGGAATCGGGGATCGTGACGAATCTCGTCGAACTGCGGCATGGCCTCGATATCGTCGTAGGCTTGGGCCGCATCCAGGGTGAGGAACCGCTCGACGTGGCCCAAGGCCCGCTCGAAGGCAAAATCCGAGGCGTAGAGCGCGGCCAGATTCAGGTGGGCGAAGTAGTTGTTCACATCGAGGGAAACGGCCTTCAACCAGTACTTACGGGCTTTGACGAAGTCACCGAGGCTGGCATAGCAGAGGCCCATATGATTGTAGGCATCGATATCGCCGACGTTGTGCTGGACGACCTGTTTGAACAGTGACAACGCTTTGACGTAGTCACCACGGTCGTAATGCAACTTGGCCATGCCCGCTTGGGATTCGGAATCGTCTTCATCGAGCTGTAGGGCCGTGTCCAGGGCCCCTTCGATGAGCAGATCGCCGTATTCCTGGATCAGCAACGCCATGTTGCGATGGGCGCTGGCCAGGCTGGGGTCCTGGGTGATCGCCGTGAGGTGGCTTTGCAGGGCCGGCAGGTATTGGCCGAGCTTGGTGAGGACGAGGCCGAGATTGTCATGGGGAACGGCCCAGGCAGCGTCGACGTTGATCGCGTGCTCAAAACAATCGGCCGCCAGGCCAAAGTCCAGTCGGTCGGCCGCTTCGAGGCCTTGGGTGTTCCAATCGGGTGCAGTTGCTGTCATCAGTCGGTCGAAATTACATCCGAAAGTAAACTTCCGGAGTCCTGTGCAAAAAATCGCTGCTCACCCCGCGGCAGTCGGCACTGTGCCTACTGTGGCGCCTGCGGGGCGGTGCTTAGTGTAACACGGGCCATCGACAATCATGTGTTAATCGCGGTGGCCAACGGGGTAAGAGGTGATTAGGATCACCGAGAACACGCAATCGCAGAGGGTCCATCTCAGTACCCGCCGGTTGCAGGGCAGTTCTCGACTACCAGAGGAGGCCGTCATGTCACGCATCACCTTCGCCGGACGCGAAGTCGAGGCATTGCACGTAGACAAGGGATCTCCGGTGAAGAACCGGATGACGCAGCCTTTGGATGATGCGCCGATGGTCCAGTTTTCCAACCCGGCCGGTGACGAGTATTTTGCCTTCGTCGAAGCGGTGTCCGTCGGTGGCCTGCGGCCCGGCACCGCCGGGCTCTATGAGCATGACGGCGTCACCGAAGAAGTCACAGTCACGGCCATCGTCCCTGCCCGGGGCCGGCCGTTGGGTTCCCTGATGGTCTCTACCGGGGTGATCACCGTCCTCCTCGGCGCCCTCATCGGCACGATGATGGAGCCCGGTGCCGGCACGGCCCTCGGCGCCGCCGCCGCCCTGATCGGCTCGATCGGTGTGGGGATGCCACTCGCCGCCCTCGCCGGCAACCTGCCCGTGAACGCGGAACAGATCGATAACCCCTAACCCATCGCTGAAACGGGCCTTCCCTGTCCAGTGGACAGGGAAGGCCCGTTTCGCGTGGTGGTTCCGGCCCGAGCAGGCCGACATCAGGAACGTCTGCTACTTGGCTGCCTGCTTCGGCAACGTCACGGTATGAAACAGCTTCATGCCGGTGGGATTCTGGTGGAAGTTTTCCACGCCCTTCTGGAAGGCGATGATCTGCATGGAATGGAAGAGCGGGATCAGCGGCATCTCCTGCTGGGCAATCACCTGGACCTGCTCATAAAGCGTCGTGCGCTTGGCCTTGTCGGTGGTCTTTTTGGCGGCCAGGAGCAGCTGGTGCATGGCCTCGCCTTTGTACAGGCAGTTGTTGCTCGCCGCCGGTGGATTGGCGTTGTCCTTGTCGAGCATCGTGTACAGAAAGTTGTCGGGATCGCCATTGTCGCCGATCCAACCCATCAACGCCGCTTCATGCTCGCCTTTGCCCAGCTTGTCCAGATAGATGCCCCAGTCATACGTGCGGATCGAGACCCGGATGCCGACGGTTTTCAGGTCGGACTGGATGGCCTCGGCAATCCGCTGCGGCTGCGGCATGTAGGGCCGGGCCATGGGCATCGCCCAGAGGACGACGTCGAGCCCGTTCGGGTAGCCCGCTTCCCGCAACAGCGTCCGGGCGTGTTCCGGGTCCTGGACGATAGGCTTCAGCCCAAAATTGTAGCCCCAGATCGTCGGTGGCATGGGGTTAATCGCTGCCTGACCCAGCTTGCCTTCGGCAAAAAACGCTTTGACGAGGGCCGGTTTGTTCAACGCATAGGCGACCGCCTGGCGCACCTTGATGTTGTTGAACGGCGGCCGGGAGTTGTTCAGCGACATGTAGCCGATGGTCATGCCGGGCTGCTTGAGCATGGTCAATTTGGGGTTGGCTTCGATCTTGGGCACGTCGTCCGGGTTGATCCCGTCCATGCCCTGGATTTCACCGCTTTCCAGCTCCAAAAGCCGGGCGCCGTTGTCGGGTACCGGCTTGAAGATCAGCTTGTCGAAGGACGGCTTGGTGCCCCAGTAGTCAGGGTTGGCCCGCAGGACGATCTTTTCGCCCCGCACCCAGGTGGCAAAACTGAAAGGTCCGGTCCCGACGGGATGCAGGCCAACGTCCTGGCCAAAGTCCTTGATCGCCTTGGGACTGGCG
>JACMPN010000352.1 GCA_014377495.1 Candidatus Sericytochromatia bacterium | reverse complement strand
TTGATGCCGGCGGCCAGGGTCTCCGTGGCAAAGACCACCCGGACAAGGCCCTGCTGGAAGAGCATCTCCACCAGGTGGCGCAGCACAGGCACGAGGCCGGCATGGTGGACGGCGACGCCGAAGGGCAGGGCCCGCAGCAGCCGGTGCGTCACCGGACCCGTCTGCTTGATCGTGGGGTTTTCCCGGACGACCTTGTCGATCATCGTCTGGATCCGGGCCCGCTCTTCCCGGGTGACCAGATTCATTTCCGAGGCCAGGCACTCCTGGACGGCCAGATCGCAGCCCCGCCGGCTGAAGATGAAGACAATGGCCGGCAGCATCTGCTCTGCTTCCAACGCCTTGGTGAGTTTGACGTAATTGGTCTCCACCCGGTGCCGACGGATTGGCGCCCCGCCACCGGTCGGGCGGCGCCGCCGCAATTCGCCGTTCAAGCCGCTGCCGTCTTTGGCTCGCAACGGAAACAGTGTCTCGTCGGTGTAGTAGAAGTGCCGCAGGGGCACGGGCCGCTCGAAATGCTCGATCACCGCCACGTTTTCCTGGTTCTGGATCGAACCGATCCAGGCGGCGATGTCCGGGGCATTGGCCACCGTCGCTGACAGGGCCACCAGCAGCACGTGACTCGGGGCGTGGATGATCGTTTCTTCCCAGACGGTGCCCCGGTCGGCATCGTTCATGTAATGCACCTCGTCGAGGACGACGTAAAGCACTTCGTCGAGACGGGCGGGATCCTGATAGAGGATGTTGCGCAGGATCTCCGTCGTCATCACGACGATCGGCGCCTTGGGGTTGATCGAGATGTCGCCGGTGACGAGACCGATTTTCTCTTCCCCGTAATCGGCGCCCAGGTCGCGGAACTTCTGGTTACTGAGGGCCTTCAAGGGGGTCGTGTAGATCAGCTTCAGGCCGCGGGTCAGGGCGTCGAAGACGGCATACTCGGCAATGATCGTCTTGCCGGAGCCGGTCGGGGCGGTGACCATGACGCTCCGGCCTTTGTAGAGTTCCGCCATGGCATCGATCTGGAAGGGGTCCAGAGGGAATGCGAAGCGGTCCTGAAAACGGGTGATGATCTCGGGCAAGGCCTGCTGGTTGGCGGTCAAGGCGGTGGCGTCCTCTGAGGTCTGCGGCGGCGAAGCGGCATTGCGGCTCTGCACCGGGATCACCCGGCGTCTGGGTTCGGGGCCCGCGCTGGCGGGCGCCCTCGAGCCTTCCCTCATCCTACCCGCTGTGGGCCTTTCCCGTACGGATTCGCCGCCGTTCCGTGATCCAGTCCCGGACCCGGTCGATGGGACCGACGTTCAATACCTGTGCCGGCGGCACGATTGCCCGCCGGGCGATGGCCACCCCGAAAGTCATCATCGGCAGTTGCAGCGGGTGATGGGCGTCGCTGCTGATCGAGAGCAGCCCACCCGCCTCCGTCACCCGGCGGGCCGCCTGTTCACCGAGATCCAGGCGTCGCCAGTTGGCGTTGATTTCCCAGGCGATCTGTTGACTGGCAGTACCGGGCAGCAAGCGCTCCCAGTCCAGCTTGGCCGGATCCTTGTGCTGGAGCAGCCGCCCCGTCGGGTGGGCGATGATGTCGATCTGGCCGCCGGCGATCGCCCCGGCGAGGCGGGCAGTGTATTCGTCATCCGACAGGTCCTCGCCCGTGCCGATGGCGCCGACGACGATGTCGACCAGCTCCCGCATGCCTGCCGGCCACTGGAGCACGCCGCCGGGTCCGATGGGGACCTCGACGCCCGAGATGCAGGTCACGCCCGTCTCCCGGCCGTTGTAGCGGTCAATCTCGGCGACCTGCCGGCGCAACAGCCGCAGACTCAGCCCGTCATCGACCGTTCCCTGCTGCGCATGGGAGGTGATGGCGATATAGGTGTAACCGAGGGCTTTCGCTGCCGCAGCAACGTCCTCGATGGTCCCGCCGCCGTCATCCCAGGCGGAATGCACGTGGAGATCCCCCTGCACGGCGGTTGCATCGACCAGGGACGGGACGTCCTCCATCCGCCGCCAGGTCAGTTCCGCTTCGCCCTGCCGCACTTCCGGGGGCGGCATAACCAGTCCGAGCGTCTCATAGATGATCCGCTCCTCGGGACAGGGGATCAGGGCGTCGTCTGCCGAGCGCCAGAATCCTTTGGGCTCAAGCCGGTACCCCTGGGCACTGGCCAGTTGACGCAGACGGACGGTGTGCCGCCGGTTCCCCGTCAACCAGTGGGCCATGCAGCCAAACGTCTCGGGCGTCGCCAGGAAGAGTTCCGCCGGAATACCGATCGCCAGTTGGACCGCCACGCGGTCGGGCTCCCGGGCGATGACCCGGTCCACCCGCTTATATTCGATAAACCGTTCGAACAGGGCATCGGGCGACTCAGTGGTCGTGGCACAAAAGTCGATGTCACCGATCGTCTCCTCCCACCGGCGGGCACTGCCGACGAGGGCCAGTTGCGACAGACCGGGAGCGGCACGCAACAGGCCGTCCAGTTCCTGGATGATCGGCAGGGCCTGGCCGAGCGGGATCCGGCCGCCGCCGTGCTCCACCTGAGTCAAATTCAGGCGGATCATCGCCGCCTTGTCCGGACCGATCTCCGAATCGGCGGCCAGCAGGCCCTGCCGCACCGCCACGTCGAGGTCCCGCAGGGAATTGATGTTCAGCGACCGGTAGAGCCGTGTGGCCAGGTTGGCGTCGATGCCGGGGACGACCATCAGGCGGCGGACTTCCGGCGGAAACAGCCGCCGCAGGTGGTCCAGATAGCCGATCGATCCGTGGTCACGGTACTCGATGATCCGTTCGGCCACGGCCTCGCTCACGCCCAAGCTGCCTTGGACGGTCTCGACTGTGGCCATCAGGGCCACAGATGCCGGAAAGGTGTCCAGTTTGTCGGCGGCGCCGGCATAGGCGCCCTGCCGGTCACCATTGCCGCCTTCCAAGGCGAGCAGGGCGACAATTTCCCGTAGCAACATGGCAAGTTCGCCGTTGCTCGGAACGTGTGCAAAATCATTGATAGCCTGCAATGCGGACATCGGTGGGCCTCCAGACACTGCCTCCGGGGCTAGTGTCGCGCCGCGGGCGCCCACCCGTGAGCGACAGTGGGCCTGCCCCATATCGACTGGGCGAAAAGTGCGCCCAGCCGATACGGGGCAGCCACCAGGGTCGCTTGCCAAAAGCGTCCGTATCGCTGACCCTGCTGCACGTGACCGGTCGGTCGGACTGAAGGTCTGACGAGCCCCTACGGGAGGACGCTGCATGCCTTTTACGAAACCGATCGAAGTGCGGTATGCCGATTGCGACATGATGCAGCACGTGAACAACGCGGTGTTTCTGCATTATCTGGAAGAAGCCCGCCTCGGGTATTACCGCCAGTTGTTCGGCCCGCATGGGATGGCGGACATCGACTTCATCCTGGGGGAGGTGCGGGTCCGGTACCTGAGCCCGGCGACGATGGGCGAGATGCTGGACGTCACGGTTCGGGTCAGCGAGATGCGGCGGTCCAGCTTCACGATGCAGTACGCCATCACGGCCGCCGGCGACGGGCGGTCCGTCGCCACGGCGGGGACCGTGCAGGTGATGTTCGACTACGTCACACAGGCGAGCAAACCCCTCCCGGACGACCTGCGGGCCCGCATCGGCCAGCAGGAGGGGCAGGACTTCGCCATCCCCGTCTGAGAGGCCGTTCAGTCGGGCGGGCCATCGACCTCGTCCAGGAACGGCTCCCGCTCGCGCCAGGACGTGGCCGGTGAGAGCCGCAGGCGCTGCCGTTCCGAGTCCATTTCAATCGCCGACCAGCGCATCAGGTGGATCACGTCGCCGGCCCTGACGCCCAGGGCGACGACCTTGCGTTGTTCCGTGTTGCCATAAGCGGACACCACCACCCCCCAGTCGGATCGCTCGTCGAGATCGACAGGCCACCCGACCAGTTGCGGCTGTCCCGGCACGATACGGAAACCCTCCAGGGGTCCGACCCGCACGACGGGCATCTTAGGCGGCCGTCTCGCCGTCGCACGCGTCACCCGCACTGACGGCAATCGTCATCTCAAGCTGCGCTGACCCTTCGACGGGGATTGGCAGGGGTGTGGCCGTCTCAGGCGCCGGGGCGGCGTGAATCGGGACAGTCACTTGCCGGGCCCGTTTCGTCATCGGATGGCCAAAAGGGGTGTTCTGGGCCTCAACCCGTTCCCCTGCCGCTTTCAGCCGGTCATGTGGCTCGTGAATCGGTTCTTCCACTGTGTTCCTCCGTTTCTGTCAGGCGGCCCGGCGGTCCGGTGGCTCTTGACCCGGCCGCAGCGGCGGCTCTGGCTCCGGCCGTTCGGCAGTCGGGAACTCGACCAGGGGGATGACCTCCGCCCGCTCCCGGCGCACGGTTTGCCGGACCATTTCATGGCGGACTTCGGGCCGTTTGGTGATCACGATCTCCTCGATCACGACGGGCCGTTTCTCGATGACCAGTTGTTCACCGTAGACCGGGACGACGATGCGTTCGGACTGGGTTTCCCCGACAGGCTGCATCGCCGCTTGCCGCAGGGCCGGAGGCCGGCGCCACCACAAGGCCGGACTGAGCAGCATCAGGCCGGCGAGGGAAAGGGCCACCTTGGCTTGGCGGTGCTTGGCGTCCAGGGTCACCCGCTCGATATCGAGGAGCACGGGTGGACTGTCGTCGACTTCCACCACCGCATAAACCACCCGGCGCAGCCGCTCGTCAGCCAGCAGGTCGAGGATCT
>JACMPN010000351.1 GCA_014377495.1 Candidatus Sericytochromatia bacterium | reverse complement strand
GGGGGTGGCGCGCCCCTGGGGGCCTTTGCTCCCTGGCGGGTGATGGGAATAAATATGACGGGGGCCAGGCATAAGGCCCTGGCCCAGCGGCTCTGACACGGCCCGGGCAGTGCGGGCATGCCGGAGACAATGATGACAGACGAGCAGATCAGCGGTGTTTTGGGCGACGTGCCGGACGGCGGTCCGGTGGCGCCACGGGCCGTGATCCGCAGCCGGTTCGGTCGCTGGCTGCTGATTGCCGCCGGCAGCCTCTGTGTGATCCTCGCCGTCATCGGCGCCGTGCTCCCGCTGCTGCCGACCACACCGTTTCTGCTGCTTGCCGCCGCCTGCTTTGCGCGCAGCTCCGCACGGCTGCACGGCTGGCTTTATACCAATCGCTATTTCGGTGAGTATCTACGGCGCTATCAGGCTGGCGAGGGCCTGCCGATGAACGCCAAGCTGTCGGTGCTCGCCGTTCTCTGGCTTTCGCTCGTGTATTCCGCCGTGGTCGTGCCGGACCGGCTGAGCTGGCTCCGGCTGCTCTTCCCCGTCATCGGGGCCGGGGTGACGGTCTTCCTCCTGCGGTTGAAAACACGGCAGGGCTGAAGGCAGGTCGCCCACACGGGCCGGGAAAAGCCCTGCGGGATCAAGGACATCGGCGCCCCCGCCAGCGAATGTCGGCGCCGAAACCCGCTGCCTGGCCGACGATCGGCCCAGTCGGACTCCGCCCCGGCAAATTTCTTAAAAAACTAAGGCAAGTTTAAGCTGAGGTTGTTCTATAAGGGTTTCATCACTCTGCGGCGGCAACGGGACCCGACCTGGCACGGCGCTTACTTCTGAAAGGGACGTTTTCAGCATGTTCAAGGTTACTACCCGCCTCGTTGCCAGCCTGGTCCTCGGCGGACTCACGACCGGCCTGGTTGCTTGCAGCGTCACCCAGCCTCTCTCGTCGGTGTCTGCCTCGGCGGGTGCCGGTGCTTACGGTCGTTCCGCCGCCAGCACCGAAGGGCGGGTCTTCAACCTCCAGTTCGACACGCAGACCCCGCCCGTCCGTTTCGGTTCGGGCCGCCGCAGCGCCGGGATCGCCGCCTCCACGGACCTCCGCCCCAAGCTGTCGCCGGTTGACGATCAGGGCCACCTCGGTGCCTGCACGGGGTTTGCGGCCGCCGGTGTGGCCGAGTACCTGCAACGTCAAAAGGGCAACATGGCGGAGCTGAGCCCCGGGTTCGTCTATGTCCTCGAACTGAAAGCCGACGGCAACCCCGGCCAGGATCACGGCTCGCACATCAGCACGGCCATCTCGGTCCTCAAAAAGGCCGGTATCGCTCCTGAAGCCATCCACCCCTACATCGCCAAGGCCGATCAAGCCGACAAGGCCCTGATCACCAAGTACCTGTCGACGATGCCGACGGCTGAAGCCATGGCTGCCGCCGCCCCCAACAAGATCACCGCCGCCGCCCAGGTGCGGGATCTCGACGGCTTCAAGGCCTCGATCGCCAAGGGCAAGCCGGTCATCTTCGGGATCGCCGTCTACAAGAGCTTCATGAGCCCCGCCGCCAAGACGACCGGTGTCATCCCGCAGCCCGACACTGCCAACGAGCAGCTGCTCGGTGGTCATGCCATCGTCGCCGTCGGCTACGACGATGCCAAGCAACAGGTCACGTTCCGCAACTCGTGGAGCCCGACCTGGGGCGACCAGGGCTACGGCTACCTGCCGTACTCCTACTTCAAGGATGGCGATCTCGTCCACGACGCCTGGCAAGCCAACTAATCACCCGGCAGATGGGGCCTTCGGGCCCCATGGGTCGTTTGGTGCCTGATACGTCAAAGGGGTGCCCCCCCTGGGGGGGGTCTCTCGCGTAGGAGCAGTTTTGGGGC
>JACMPN010000036.1 GCA_014377495.1 Candidatus Sericytochromatia bacterium | reverse complement strand
GGTTATTTGACGACCTTCAGCAAGGCCCCTGCGGACACGGGGTCGGCGGGCTGACGCTGGTTCAGCACCGACAGCTCCGTGGCAGTCACGCCACCCGCCGCAGGATTGGGTACGACTGCCTGGAACAGACCCGGACGGTTCAACGTGACGATATCCAGCCGCTTGGGCTGGGTATCCAGCAATTTGCGGTCGGTCAACGGCGCAAATCCGGCGAACACCTGCTCGAACGTCCCGGACACGTTGGCAAAGGACTCCGAAGGGGCGTACCCGTGCAGGACGAACAACTGGTCACCCTTGCGGATGAAGCTGCTGGCGACCGTCACGGCCATGGTACCGCCCTGGGCATTGGCCATCGCAACCCGGCTGACGAGGCGGTGTGCGGCGAGACCGTGCACGGTGGCGGGCTCGCTGCGCAATACGGTGGCCTTGTTGGCCGTGGCGAAGGCTTCCGCCGCCGCCAGCGGGGTGGTCGGGGGGGCGCCCTGCATCAGCATGGCGGCCTGTACCTGCTGACCCGGCGGGACCATCTCCACTTTGGACGGCAGATTGTGCACTTTCCAATTGGTCGGCACCGGGAACTGAAACGCCAGCTTGGGGTGGATGAAAAGCCCGTTGCGGACGAACCCCTGGCGGGGATCCTCGCCGAAGACGACGCCGTCGAGCTTGGGCAGAAAGCCCGCCAGATCCCGGCCCTTGCCGACCGCCCCGGGACTCTGCTGCTGGGCAGCGGCGGCGAGCTTGAGGATCGTTTTCTCGCGATCACCCGGATCCGGATGTGTGCTCAGGAACGTGGGCAGCGTCGAACCCTGCTTGCCCGCCTCCAGCCGCTTCAGGGTCTGAAAGAAGGCGGCGCCCTCTCCGGCGGCGTAACCAGCCCTGATCGCGTATGTGACGCCCAAGGCGTCGGCGGCCGTCTCATCGCCACGGCTGTAGGTGAGGAAGAGCAACTGCATCCCGGTCTGGAGCAGGCCCATATACGGCCGGACGCCCTCGAAGAACAGGCCACCCAACTGCAGGCCCAACCCCACCACATTCTGGCGGGTGATCTGACCTGCCGTATGCCGGGCGGTCACATGGCCGATCTCATGGCCGAGGATCATGGCCAGCTGGGCTTCGTTTTGCAGGTAGGCCAGCAGGCCACGGGAGACGTAGATGTAGCCCCCCGGCAGGGCAAAGGCGTTGACGACGGGGGAATCGAGCACCCGGAAATGCCACTGGAGGGTCGGGGCGTCGGAATGGGCGGCCACAGTCGTGCCGACACGCTCGACGAAGGCATTGAGGCTGCCCTCACCATAGGCGCCGAACTGGGCCAAAATCTCCTTGTCGCCCATCCGCCCCATCTCCAGCTCCTGCGCTTGGGAGACCAGGGAAAACTCACTACGGCCCTTGGCGTAGTTCACCACGCAACTGCTGGCGAGCATCCCCGCCAGACCGAGGGCGCCGAGCGCCCGGGCGACCTGCCGGCCACGTCCGGACACAGGCGCACAACCAGCACTATGGGCGGGCTTGAGCGAGGCAGCTATTTCGTTGGCGTCAGACATGGGGGATCTCCTGCAACATTGCGACATGGCGGATAATAAACCAAACACCGACCGATGTGATTTCCACCCTTCACAAACCCTTGCATTGAAAAGCATGCAGGCCCTAGAGTTTCGTTGAGCCACTGCACTTGGAGACCTTTATGTCGATCCGCCGCCCACGGGCCCTGTCGTGTCTGCCCCTGTGCCTGAGCCTGTTGCTGGCGACCGGGAGCCTGCCGGCCCGCGCCACACCTGCCCCGTCGCCGGCAACGGAGCCGGGCAGGTGGGAACCGGCAAAGACATACGCCCTGCTCGTCGGGATCCTGGAATGGCAGGACAAATCAGGTCTGGCTTCATTCCCGCAAAAGGACCGCCAGGACAAAGTCCTGCAAGATCAATTCCTGGCCAACGGAGTTCCGGCCGATCATCTCGTCTACCTGTCCGACAAAGCAGCGACCGGTGACGCCATCCGCCAGGCCTGGACACGGTTGGCGACCCAGGCGGGCCCCGGCAGCACGCTCATCTTTTATTTTGCCGGTCATGGCCTGCAGTATGACGGTCGGACCTATCTGGCGAACTACGACGTCAACAGCGAACGGCCCGACGCCAACGGCATCGGCATGGGCACCCTGACGGAGACCCTGGCGGCGCACTGGCATGGCGATCGTTTGCTGCTGTTGGCCGACTGCTGCCATTCCGGGGCGATGACCGAGGTGGTCCGGGCCGAAGCCCAACGGGGCAAAAAGGCCGCCTGCCTGACATCGTCCACGGCGACGAACACCTCGACCGGCAAATGGACCTTTACCGAGGCGCTGAACCGTCTGCTCAGCGGCGATCGCCGCACGGACCTGGATCGGGACAAGCGGATCACGTTCCAGGAAGCCGACACCTACGTGCACCGGGAAATGAAATACGGCGATGACCAACTGGCCGATGCCTTTCGCAGTCCCGGTTTCGCACCCGGCTTCGTCCTGCGGGGGGTGAATCCCGACCAGGTCCTGCCCGCCTCCCTACCCGGCCAACGCTGGAAAGCCGGGGACTACGCCGAATGTCTGGCCGAAAGCAAGTGGTGGCGGGTGCAGGTCCTGGCGGCCCAACCGACAGGCACCTGGGTCCACTACATCGGGTGGGCGGACAAGTGGGACGCCTGGGTGGGGGCGGATCGGCTCCGCCCGGTGGCGGAGTCGCATTTTGCCGCCGGCCAGACCATCTCCGCCGAGTGGGAGGACAAATGGTATGCCGCCAAAATCATCAAGGCGAGCGAAAATTTCTTCTACTTCATCCATTACGACGGCTATGACGACGCATGCGATGAGTGGGTGACGGCCGCCCGGATCAAAGCCAAACCCTAATCCCTCCAACCACGTCCCCGAGGAGTGCCTGATGTTCGGTCGCCGCCTGTTCCCCGTGTCGCTGTGCCTGGCGCTGGCGCTCACCTTCGCTGTCGTGCAGCCGGCCCCGGCCGCCCCCACCGGGCCCGTCTGGGAGCCCCGGAACACCTATGCCCTGATGGTCGGGATCCTGGAATGGCAGGACAAGGAGGGGCTCGAGTCCTTTCCCAAGGCGGATCGGCAGGACCGGGCCCTGGAACGGCAACTGAAGGCCCGCGGGGTGCCTGCCGACCACATCGTCTTTCTGGAGGACAAGCAGGCGACCGGGGCCGCCATCCGCCAAGCCTGGCAGCAAATCGCCCAAAAGGCCGGTCCCGGCAGCACCCTGCTGTTCTACTTCACGGGCCACGGGTTGCGGGAAGCGGGCAAAACCTACCTGGCGAACTACGACGTCAATTCCGACAAACCGGCGACCACAGGCTGCAGCGTCGACAGCCTGGCGGCGACTTTGGCCAAATACTGGCAAGGTGATCGCCTGCTGATGCTGGGGGATTTCTGCCATGCCGGGGCCTTTGCCGGGGTCGTCCAGGCAGAAGGCCGGCGGGGCAAAAAGGCTGCCTGCCTGACCTCGTCCACGGCGTCAAACACCTCCACGGCCGAATGGACCTTCACCGCCGCCGTGAAACACCTTTTCCGCGGCGAGGCATTGTCCGATGCCAACCGGGACGGGGCCATCACCTTCGCGGAGGCCGACGGCTATGTGCACGATCAGATGAAATACGCGGAAGACCAGTACACCACAGCCGTCCGCAGTCCCGGTTTCGAGGCGGATTTCACCTTTGGGCCCGTCGATCCCGTCCAGACCCGGCCGGCTGCCAGGGCGGGACAAAAATGGCCGCCCGGCGCCTATGCCATCTGTCTCTCTGACGGAGACACCTGGCGGGTGCAGATCCTGGCCGCCAGGGCGAACAGCCGGCGGGTCCATTTTTTCGGCCAGGCGGATTCCTTTGACGAATGGGTGCCGGAAAACACCCTCACCCCGATTGCCGATTCTCATTACCAAGTGGGGCAGCAGGTCTCCGTCGCTTCGGAAGACGAAGAGGATAAAGGCACGCTCTATCCGGCCAAGATCATTCAATCCCGCGAGAACTACTTCTATTTCGTGCACTATAACGACTATGAGGCGGAAAACGACGAATGGGTGACGGTTTCCCGGATCAAATCGGGCAAATGACCCGACAGCCTTAATTTTGCTGCCGGTCTCCCAGTGCTTCCCGCACCTTCTGGGCCAGGGTCGCCGACGAAAACGGCTTTTCGAGGATATCCTCCGTGTACTCCGACCGCATCAGCTGGCGCAGGCGGGCATCGGTATAGCCGCTGATGAACAGGAAAGCGACTGAGGGGCGGAGCTTGGCCACGTCCTTGGCCAGATCCGGCCCATAGCGCTCCGGCATGACGACGTCGCTGATCACCAGGTCGATCGGCCCCGCATACGCCGTGCACAGCTCGATGGCGGCGGACGGCGTCGCGGCCTGCAGTGAGACATAGCCGTGACGCTCCAGCAGGCGATGCAGGACCGTCCGCAACTGGGGGTCGTCCTCGACGACCAGCACGGTCTCACCCCCGCCCCGGGGGATGATCTGGCCC
>JACMPN010000350.1 GCA_014377495.1 Candidatus Sericytochromatia bacterium | reverse complement strand
TGACATGCGGGCGACGAACGGGTCAAAGCCGGCGATGGCCGCCCAGCGGGCCTGGGCCGCCGTCCCCAGCCGCCAGGCCCGTTCGGGCTCCGCGACCAGCCGTTTGGCGGCGGCGGCCAGGGCATGGCCGTCACCGGGGGCCACCAGCAGGCCTGTTTCGTCATCGGCGACCAGGGCCGCCAGGGCGGGCACGGTCGTCGTGATCACCGGAGCCCCGGCCGCCATCGCCGCCGTCAGGGGGGCGGTCGTCGTCGCCACCTCCCACGGCAGCCAGATCTGGTCGCAGGCACGGCACAGGGCACTCAGGTCCTCATCCTCGGCCGTCGGGACGGCCCGCATCTGGGCGGCGCTGTCGGGATCGCCCTGCTGCCAGGTCGCCAGCTGATGCTGATGGGGGATGGGCAGGGTCCCGATGACGAGCAGGGTCGCCGCCGGATGGTCCCGTCGCAGCATGCCGAACGCCGCCAGGGCATCGACGAACCCGCTGCCCTCCGCAAACGGGCCCGGCAGGCCGATGCGCAAGGGGCTCTGCGGCAGCGCCCAGAGCGCTTCGACGGCCGGACGGGGCGGTGGGGCTACCGCGGTCAGATGCGGCTCCGGCCAGACGGCGACAGGGGCGGTGGTGAACGGGGGTGCCAACTCGGCCATCTCGGCTGTCGCCGCCGCCACGGCCGTGGCCTTGCCCAGGGTCCAGATGAGGAAGGGCGCCCAATCCGGGGCGAACAGGTCTTGCAGGACATCGGGGCCGGAGAGGTGGACGAGGGCCGGCACGCCCCAGTGCCGGGCGGCGGTGATGGCGGATTGGCCGAAATGGCCCGGCTGGGTGATCAGGACGGCATCGAAGGGGCCGCGGGCCAGGAGCGCGCGCCAGATCACCTGACGGGGCGAGACGACGGTGCCGGGCAAGGCCCGGGTGACGGTGACGCCGTCGGCATCGGTCACCGTGTCCCAGCGGTAGGCGGACGTGTCTGGGCCGAGGTCGGCCGTGACCACCTCCACGGAGACGCCGAGCCGTTGCAGGGCCAGCGCCGCCATGCGGGCGCCGCGAACGGAGCCGAACGGGGCCATGGCCGGATAGGACTTGGGGACGATGGCGATCCGCATCAGACCGCCCCGCCCGACAGCAGGCCCAGGCTGCTCAGGCCGGCGGCAAGCCGCATCCGCTCGGCCGGCTGCTGAAAGGCGGCCGGCAGTCCTGTCCGACCCCGCCGGGCCAGCTCGCGGGCCCACGCCGGGGCGGTGAGCAGCTTCAGGGCGGCCCGGGCCAACGGTGGGGCCTCGCCGACGGGGACCAGCAGGCCGTTTTCGCCATCGACGATCACGTCCGGCGTGCCGCCCACCGCCGTGGCGACCAGCGGCACCTCGCAGGCCAGGGCCTGCAGCAAACTGTTGCTCAGGCCTTCGCTTAAAGAGGGGTACCAGACCTGATCGAGACAGCCGAGCAGCTCGGGCAGGTCCCGCTGGGGCACGTAGGGCCGCACGATCAGGCGCTCGGCCGTCTGGGGGTGGCGTTGGGCCCAGGCCCGCAGCGCCGCTTCGACCGCATCGCCCCGCAGGCCGCCGATGAGGACCAGCCAGGCATCGGGCCGCTCCGCCAACAGCAGCCGGAAGCCTTCGAGCAGTTCATGCATGCCCTTGATGGGACGGATCATCCCGGCAAACCCGATCAGGGGGCCCGTCCCGGGCAGGCCCACCCGCCGACGGGTGACGGGGTTGCCGGGGCACGGCCGGAAGGCGCCCAGATCGACCGTGTTCGGCCAATACCAGACGGAGCCGTCACGGCCGTTGGGCCGCATCGCCGCCAGTTGGGCGCACATCTCCTGCGATACCCCGGCCACGGCCGTCGCCTGGGCCACGGCGGCGAGGATCGACGGCGCCATCTGCCACTGGTGCACGTCGCTGGCCACGTCGCGGCCACGGCCGCAGAGCACGGCGGGCACATCCCAACCCCGGGCCAGCTGGACGGTCTCGGCCCCGAAGCTCGTCAAAAAGATCGTCAACAGTCCGTCGAACGGACCGGCGGCCCGGACGGCATCCGCCAGGGACCGCTGGTAGGGACGGTCCGGTTCAGGCCGCACCCGGGTGACGGACAGGCCCGTCGCATCGATCCCCTGGCTGGGACCCGGCGGTCCCGGGCGCAGCTCCAGGGTGTATACCGACACCTGCACGCCCAGGCCGGCCAGGGTCAGGGCAAGGCGCTGGGCGGCTTCTTCCTGGCCGCCGTGTACGGGCGGGTAAAATTCGGAGATGAGGGCGACACGGGCAGCCATGAGCCTTCTTTCGCGTGCAGGGGAGCGCCTTTCATCGTAGCGGATCAATCCGGGCCCCGGCAACGCCGGGCCCCGCAACCGGTCATGCCCCGTTCCGAGCTGGCCTGCGCTGCCTCAGATGCTTACCGACAGGTCACGGACAGTTGCTGCAGCCCGTATAGCACCGGGTTGTCCATCGGCTGCAACGTCTTTTCGGCCAGCTGCAGATCCGGCAGGCGGGCCAGGACGGCCTGCAGGGCCAGCCGCCCTTCCAGGCGGGCCAGGCCGTTCCCCATGCAGAAGTGGATGCCGTGGCCGAAGGCCAAGTGGGCCGCTGCCGTCCGGTCGATGTCAAAGCGGTCCGGCTCGGCAAACACCGTCTCGTCGCGATTCGCCGATGCCGTCCAGGCCACGATCTGTTCACCGGCAGGGATCGTCCGACCGCCCAACTCGACGTCCCGCAGGGTCACCCGGGCGACTCCCAGGACGCCGGGCCGGTAGCGCAGGGTCTCCTCCACCGCTGCCGCTGCCAGGTCCGGCTGGTCACGCAGCCTGGCCAGCTGCCCGGGGTTTTCCAGCAGTGACCAGAGGGCATTGCCGATCAGGTTCACCGTCGTCACATGCCCGGCAAACAGCAGGACCGCACAAAAGCTGACCAGCTCCGGTTCGGTCAGTTGTTCCCCTCCGACCTCGGCGGTGAGCAGGGCCGAGATCAGGTCCGCCTGCGGGTGCCGCCGCCGGGCGGCGATCAGGTCCCGGAAATAGTCAGCCATTTCGGCCTGCACGGCCACCGGCATCTCGGTCACGTCGGCGGCGAATTGCAAGGCGCCTTCCGCCTGATAGACGGCGTCCGACCAGCGGCGGATGAGCGGCAGATCGGATACGGGCACACCCATCATGCTGGCGATCACCCGCTGGGTCAGCGGTTTGGCCAGATCACCGATCACCTCCATGCCGCCGGCCTCCCTGGCAGTGTCGAGCAGGCCGTTCAGCGACTCGGCGATCGCCGGTTCCTGCCGGGCCACCATGGCGGGGGTGAAGGCCTGCAGGACGAGGCTGCGCAGGGCCCAGTGACGGGGCGGGTCCGTAGAGACGAGACTGGGCCTCAGCGGGGTGGCCGCCCGGGCCGGTCGATCCAGCCGCCGGGGATCGGAGCCGAAGGCGGCAGGGTCGTGCAGGACCGTCTTCACGTCGGCATAGCGGAAGACGGCCCACGCCTTGAGCAGCTCATCGTAGGCGATCGGCTGCTTCTGCCGCATGGCGGCGAAAAAGGGGAACGGGTTGAGGCGTTGCCGGGGGATCGGCATGATCGAGGGCATAGAATCTCCGCAAACAGGTCGGTCAGCGTCGCTTGAAGGTGATCGGGAGGTGCAGGGGCCGGTAGAGGATCGGGTGGTGGATCGCTTCGAGTTTGCCGGCACCGAACGCCAGGCCCTGCAGGCGGGCCAGGGTGGTCGTCAGGGCCAGACGCCCCTGGACACGGGCGAGCAAAGGACCCAGACAGGCATGGATGCCATGGCCGAAGGCCAGGCTGGCGGTGTTCACCCGCCCAATGTCGAAGCGGTCGGGCTCCGGAAAGACCGTTTCGTCCCGGTTGGCCGAAGCGGCCCAGGCGACGACGCGCTGACCGGCCGGGATGGTCACGTCGCCGACCTGGACGTCCCGCAGGGTCACCCGGGCCAAACCCATCACAGCCGGCCGGTACCGGAGCACTTCTGCCACGACGCTGGCCGCCAGGGCGGGATCCGCCTCGACCCGGGCCAGGTCGGCGGGGTGTTCGAGCAGAGTCCACAGCGTGTTGGCGATCAGGCTGACCATGTTGAAATGGCCGGCGATGAGCAGCAGCACGCAAAAGCTGACGAGGTCCCGCTCCGGTAGCGGCTCACCGGCGATGGTGGCGGCGGCCAGATCGCTGATCAGGTCCGCCCGGGGCAGACGCCGCCGCTCGGCGATCAGTTGCCGGAAGTAGGCGTCCATTTCGGTCTGGGTCTGCAGGGCCACATAAGAGATGTCCTCGCCGAACTGCAATCCGGTCGCCGAGGTGTGCAGGGCGTCGGCCCAGCGGTCCAGCAAGGGCCGTTGCGTGGCGGCGAACCGCTGCCCGTCGGCATCGCTGTGCAGCGAGTCCGCCCAGCGCCGGCAGATCGGCCGATCACTCGCCGGGATGCCCAGCATGTCGGCGATGACGTGCAGGGCCAGCGGATCGGCCAGGTCGTCCACGGCATCCATGCACCCGGCATGATCGACCCGGTCCAGAAGGCGGTTGACCTCCGCCACGATGCCCGGCTCCAGCCTGGCGACCATTTCCGGTGAAAAGGCGGGCGCCATCAGGCTGCGCAACTGGCTGTGCCAGGGCGGGTCGGTGCCGGCGAGGCTGGGAGACAGGACCGTCTGGGTGCGGGGTGGACGGACCAGCCGGCGGGAGTCGGAGCCGAAGGCGGCAGCGTCGTGCAGGACCTGGCGGACGTCGGCATAGCGGAACACGCCCCAGACATCGAGCAGGGCGTCGTGGGCGACCGGCTGCTTTTGGCGCATGGCGGCGAAGAATGGAAAGGGATTCAGCCGTTGCATCGGCGCCGGCATGACGGCCATAACACAACCTCCCGGAAGCCCGACCGGCACCCGTCCCGAACGGTGCAGCAGCGGGCCTCCGGCAGCATAGCACCGAAGCTGACGGCGGCGGGCCAGTCGTCCCGTGGGGGCGGAATGGTCAGGGGCGGTCACTTGTTATTTGACCGCCCCTTAAGAGGCTGAGCGGAAAGCTCCGACCGAGACTGGTGTCGAGGGGCAAAGTCAGGCAAGGCAGCGTGACGAAGCGTACCCGGGGCGGTACGGTGAGGAACGCTAACGCAGCCTGGCGCAGCCACTCGATGCCAGACGACCG
>JACMPN010000349.1 GCA_014377495.1 Candidatus Sericytochromatia bacterium | reverse complement strand
TCACTCGCGCCCGGGCCGCGCCCCGCCCGCCCCCGACGGTCGTCCTATCCAGGGCAGGATTCTGGGTATCACTCACATGGCGGCAGGTTGCGGCTCGCTCGTTGCCGACACTGGCGGTGCCGCCTGCGGTCCGCGCACCAGCTTGCCGGGGAACGCGCCGGTCGGCTCCCCGTTTTCGGCGATGACGACGCCGCTGACGATCGTCGCCACGTAGCCTGCCGCCTTCTGGATGAGCCGACGGCCGCCTGCCGGCAGGTCATAGGCCAGCTCCGGCTGCATCAGAGTGAGTTTGGCGTAATCGATGAGGTTCAGATCGGCCTTCATGCCCGGGGCGACGACGCCGCGGTCGTGCATCCCGAAGGCCTTGGCCGTGTCACTCGTCTGGCGCTTGATCATGTATTCCAACGGCAGCCGGGCGCCACGCGAGCGGTCCCGGGTCCAGTGGGTGAGCATGAACGTCGGCATGCCGCCGTCGCAGATGGCGCCACAGTGGGCACCGGCATCGCTGAGGCCCATCAGGGTGTTCGGCAGCTGGTGCAGTGTGTGCAGCAGCTCCAGGTTGCCGTCGGAATAGTTGAAGAGCGGGAAGTAGAGCATCCCTTCGCCGTTGGCGGCGAGCATCGCCTCGTAGGCGATCTCTTCGGGCCGGCGGCCGTCACGGGCGGCTACGGCAGACAGGGCTTCGCTGGCGGTGGGCTCATACTCGCAGCCCGTCGGCATCACGTACATCTTGTGGAAGCTGCGCGTGACGAAGTTGCCGAAGTCGCCGAGATCGGTCGACGATTCGCTGAGCAGCTGGGCCCGGAAGGCGGGATCCTGTAGCCTGGCGATGCGCTCGGCCTTGGGCAGCCCGATCACGGCCTGGAAGCTGGGATAGCCAACGAACGGGTGCGCCGTCGTGTGCCAGCCCATCATCACGCCGATGGCCCGGCCGGCCACCTGGGCCATTAGCGGGGTGCCGTCTACGGCGGCCCCTTCCAGCAGCTTGGCCACCTGCCGCCAGACCTGCGGGGCCTGGTCGGATTGGCTGAGGCTGAAGGTCACCAGCTGACCGATCTCGTCCGCCAAGTCCTTCATCCAGGCGAATTCCTCCGCCATGTTGGCATGCTCGCCCGCCGCCATCTGGAACACGCCGTGGCCGACGGCTTTCAAAGCCGCCCCGATCCCCTTCAGCTCATCCTGCGAGGCAAAGGTACCAGGCACCGGCACGCCGCTGATGCTTTTGTGCAGGAGGGTGCGGGACGTCGAAAAGCCCAATGCCCCGGCCCGAAGGGCTTCGGCAACCGTGTCGCGCATGGCCGTGATGTCGGCTGCCGTGGCGTCCTCGTTATTGGCGCCCCGCTCGCCCATGACGTAGGCCCGCAGCGCCCCGTGGGAGATCTGGGCCCCGAAGTCGATGGCGTGCGGCGTGGCTTCAATGGCGTCCAGGTACTGGGGAAAGGTTTCCCAGCTCCAGGAGATGCCCTCGGTCAGGGCGGCGCCGGGGATATCCTCGACGCCTTCCATCAGGCCGATCAGCCACTCGTGCCGGTCCGGGGCGGCCGGCGCAAAGCCGACGCCGCAGTTACCCATCACCACCGTCGTCACTCCGTGCCAACTCGACGGCGTCATGTGCGGATCCCACGTCACCTGGGCATCGTAGTGGGTGTGGACGTCGACGAATCCGGGGGTGATCAGCAGGCCCGCCGCATCGATCTCGCGCCGACCCGCGCCGACCTCGCCCACGGCGACGATCCGGTCCCCGCTGACGGCCACGTCGGCCAGATAGCCCGGCGCCCCCGTCCCGTCCACCAGCAACCCATTGCGAATCACGAGATCGTACATCCTCAGGTCTCCTTTAGACGGCTATCTGCGGCCTCACCGCCCGGCAACGCGGTCGGTCGGGTGGGTATGTGCCTTATCTTGACATTTGCGAACATGATTCGCAATAGGTTTGGTAATGATCTTCTTAATATTGGGTTAACTGCATCTGGTTACCCCTGCCTGGCACCTGCGGTACGCTGGAGCATATGGACCGACGTGCTTCACGGCGAGCTGCCCGGATCGAGGGCATGCTCGAGACCGCCATGACCATCGCCACGACTGAGGGCTTGGAAGCCCTGACGATCGCCCGACTCTGCGAAGCACTGCAGATGTCGATCGGCGGTCTTTACCGCTATTTTCCCAGCAAAGAGGCCATCTACACGGCCTTGCAGACGGAGACGATCCTCCGCTTTCAGGTCTTTTGGCAAGAGGCCGTGGATCGGGCCCGCAGCGCCGCAACCGGGGCGGATGCGCAAGCGATCGCCCTCCAGCTGGTCGGGGTCGGGTTCCAGGCTTACCTGGATCACGCCGTGGCGGTCCCGGTCGAACATCGCCTGATGGATTCCTTTTTGTCGTCGCCGGACCAACTGCTTTCCGATGACCAGGCTCGACAAGTCGAGACGGTGCTGGGTCCCCTGGTGGCCGACTTTGCCGGGCTCTTCGCCGCCGCCGCCGCCTGCGGGGCCCTCGCGCCCGGGGACGCGCTCGTGCGGACTCATGTCACCTGGGCGGCCCTGCACGGCCTCGATCACATGCGCAAGCGCGACCGGATCCTGCCGGAGGCGCTGCGGGTCGGGGCGCTCGTCACCGCCACCATGGACGCCCTGCTCATCGGCTGGGGCGCCGATCCCGTTCGTTTAAACGCCTCTCGCAACAGCCAGGCCCAGCAGCTCCCGCTTCCCTGAAGCTGGAAGTCTGCTCCGTTCAGAGTCGACGCAACGGGACCGGGCGGACCGCGGTGCCGGGTTGACATCAAGGCGTCGTGCTGCACTGCGTCATAGCGCCGTTTTGGGGAGCCCGACGCGCCGCCGGCCAAGTTATTTTGCCGCTGAAACCCAGACATAGCCATACCGGCTGGGTTGGTGGTCAAAAAAGCCCATTTTGTCAATTGACTGTCACCGGTAAGCGACATTATGATCGGGTTATCGAAACGGAAACAACGGGTTGCGGCGTCCCTGACGAATGCGCCCGATCAACCGGACCGAACAGCGTAGACCGAACCGAAAGGGACACCTCGAAATGCAAAAGCGGGTTTTTGCCAGCCTGGCCGCCTTGAGCCTCAGCGTTTCCGCCTGCAGTGGCGCCATCCAGCCTGTCATCAACGGTGCCGGTCTTTCGG
>JACMPN010000348.1 GCA_014377495.1 Candidatus Sericytochromatia bacterium | reverse complement strand
GAGGCCCGGATTGTGCCTGAAGTGCAGACCGCATTGTCCGTCTGGGTGTAGATGACCATCCGGGCGAAGCGCGGTCACGGCTTGCCGCCGGTTTCCGTCGTCATGGCTGCCTTCTGACCCCCGGCGCCATCGGCCACGATTGATGGTGCGGCGTTTATCCCAGCCCACCCAGGTGAACGTGCGCTTTGCCGCTTTCGCCTTTCTGACGGGCGGGGTATCTGAGATCGTCACTTTGCCGGCCTCAAAATGGTTGTTGGCTTTGCCTTTCAGCCAGTCGGTACGTTCTGCCTGGCTCAGAAAGGCTACCTGCCGCCGGACCCGTTCCTCATGCAAGTCCCACCGACTTCCGGAGACGGCACGGTGTCAACTGACTGCTTTATCGGTGTGGCGCACCGCATCTTGCAGATTTCGCTGGAGTTTGAGCCGGTCTTGGCCTGGGCTTTTCCTGGCAGGTCGGGGCGAGGCTGGCGTGACGGCTCTGCTATCCTGCTCAAAAAAACGAAGGAGACTGACCATGGCCCTTGCCGGACTCGCCACGACTGACGGCACGCAACGGTATCGTGCCCGCTTCCCCGCCCTGGCTGCGGCGACCCTGGGGCGGACGGGACTATCGGTCAGTCAGGCCGGCTTTGGCGGGTACCGTATCGAGGGCGACGATCCCGACCAGCGGGACGCCATCGTGCGGTCCCTGCGGCAGGGCATCAACCTCATCGATACCTCGGCCAACTATGGCGACGGTGGTGCGGAAACGCAGATCGGGGCGGTCATTGCCGAGTTGGTCGGGGACGGGACCCTCACCCGTGAGGAGATCGTCGTCGTTTCCAAGGGCGGCTACATCCAGGGTCAGAATTACCTCTTGGCCCAGCAGCGCGAAGATGAGGGCCGCCCTTTCCCCGAGGTGGTCAAGCTGGAAGACGGCCTGTGGCACTGCCTGCATCCCCAATTTCTGGCCGATCAGCTGACCCGCTCGCTGGCCCGTCTGGATTTGGAGAACCTCGACGTCTATCTCCTGCACAACCCCGAGTATTTCCTGAAGCGCAAAGGGCCCCTGCCCACGTCGGTCGACCGGGCCGAGTACGAGCGTCGCCTGCGTGAGGCGTTCCGTTACCTGGAGACGCAGGTCGCCAGCGGCCGCATCGGCAGCTACGGCCTGTCCTCGAACAGTTTTCCCTCGCCGGCCACCAGCGCCGACTTCACCTCGTTGGAACGGTGCCTGGCCCTGGCCGCCGAAGTCCAGCCCGATCACCACCTCCTGGTCGTCCAGTTGCCCGCCAACCTGTACGAGCAGGGGTTCCTCGTCGAGCGGAGTCAGAGCGGCAACCGCACCTTTCTGGACGTCGCCCGTGAGCAGGATCTCGGTGTGTTGATCAATCGGCCGCTGAACGCCTTTTTCCGGAATCAGCTGATCCGGCTGGCGGACGTGCCGCCCGGCAAGGCGGTGGATGCCGCTGATATCGAGGCCCGGATCGACGAGGTCACGGAGGCGGAACGGCAATTGTTGGCCAGTGACTGGTACGACGCCACGCACCGTCCCAAGCTTAGCCAATGGCTGGTCATCGGTGACCTGTTGCGGACGAATCTGCCCAGCATCAGCGGGCGGGAGCAGTGGCACGACGTGGTGAATCACCACGTGCTGCCCCGTGTCGAACGGGCCCTGCATCTCCTGTCGCATCAGTCCCACCCGGCCTTGGGTGCATGGCAGACCCGCTACGATGCGGCGATCCGCCATGTCCTGCAGGGCCTCGAACAGCAGTTCCGCCATGCCGCCCAGGCCCGCACCCAGGCTCTCAGGGGGGCGATCGCCCCGCACATCCCCGAGACATACACGCACTTGAGCCTGTCGCAACAGGCCGTGACGCTGTTGCGCAGTCTGGACGGGGTGGACTGTGTGCTCGTCGGCATGCGGGCCGAACCCTACGTCGACGATGTCCTCGGCGGCCTGTCCGTGCCGGTGATCCCCAATGCGGATCAGGCCTGGCGGGGGTTGGCATTGCCTGCCTAGGTAAATTCACCGTTGACTGAAAAGGACGCCCGCCAACTCGCCACCACCGACGGCGTCGCCCTGAAACATGCCACCCACATTGATGTCCACGCCGCCGTTCGCAAGGATGCCGACGGCACCGGGTCCGTGAACCGGCCGGAGTCCCCGCTAGCATTCAGTGAGCGGGCCAAGGGCTTTGGGGACTCGTCGCAACATGGCCGGGCCGTCGTCGATGGTCTCCACGTCGAGGTGTACACGAGCCGGCAGGCCGAAGCGGCGTCGAGGATCAGCGCCGTCGAGTAACGACGGGCGCCCCCATCGCCATCGGTGCCGGCGCAACCGTCCGGTTCAGCGGCTGACGACCGCTTTGGCCGGGGCAGGTATCAAACGCAGCCGGGCGCACCCGATCGGCGCACTGACCCCTTTGAGTTCCGCCTGAAAGGTCTCCGTGATCTGGGCCCCGGTCAGCCACTCGGCCGTCAGTGCCTGGTCGGCCAAGTCCCGGGGGAGGACGATTTCACCTGATTTGGCCGTGCCCTGCAGGCGGGCGGCGATGTTCACGGTCCGCCGGTATCGGGCTGGACCATCCGGCACAGGAATCGACACGACGGCCCCCACCGAGACGATCGCCTGCGCGACGACATGCGGCGTGCGGGCCGGTCCACCGATACAGTAAGGCCCCTCGTCGACACTTCGCACCCCCGGTGCCGGTCGGAAGGTCACTTCCACGGCCCGATCCAGATCAATGCCAAATCCCAAGTCGCAGAGCTGGCAGTGGCCCTCGGCCGGCACTTCCGACAGGCTGGCGGAGCGGGTCGAGGCCGCACGGCAACTCGGGCAGATCAGTTCCCAGGACAGTTCCAACAGGCCGGTCATCACGGCATGCAGGCAAACCGACAGGGCGGCCGTCCGGTCGAGGCCGCATGTATCGGCCAGGGCAAAGGGCCGGATCCGGGTTACGTCGAAGTCGGCACCGTCCCGGACGAGACCGATCAGCTGTTCGCCGATCGGGCGATGGGCCTCCGGCAAACAGGTGATCAGGGCGCCGGCCGCCCGGGTCAACACCGCTTCGTCGGGCGCATGCTTGCGGGACGTCCAGCTGAGCGGCTGGGCATCGGCCAGGGCACTGTCCAGGCGGCGCAGTTCCCGCTCGAAACGGCGCAACCGCAGCATGCCGTTGAAGCGGGCGACCGGCACGAGCACTCGCAGCTTGGGCTCGATGATCAGCTGATACTGCACCAGCGTGCCGCCATCGGAGGTGGGTGTGAGCTGAAAGCGCATCTCGAGGGCGTGCAAGGGTCCTGTGAGCATGTGCCGGCGGACGGCATACCATTCATTTGCGATCCACTGACCGGGCAGTTCCTCGTAAGACATCGGAAAGCCGCCGATCCAGGTGTGGACACGGTAACGGGCGGCTGACTGGTTGCTGATCGGCTCCAGCCGAATGCGGGTCATCCCGGACAGGCGATTGATCCTGTCCGTGTCGCTGACGATCGGCCAAAAGGCGCAGACATTGGCTTTGCAGACGAAGGCATGGCTGACGACGACCGGCGGGATGTGCCCCGCCTGAAGGATGGGCAACGCGTCCAACGACGACGTCTGGCGACTGTCACGGAGCTGCGGCGTTTGAGGGGGTACGTCTGCGATCGGCATAATCCCTGTCTACTCCGTTTTATCACCACAGTATCAGTCGGCTATCCGTCGGCTCGGGGCGTGCCGCCGAGCGTCACAGTCGCCATGACGGCCATGCGGCGACCTGCTAGCCTGTTTCCGGAGGGTCCGACATGCCAGAGCACTACCTGTTTGGTCAGCGCAAGCACGGCGCACTGAGTGACGATGACGCCCGGGGCATTGTCCGGTTGGCCCGGCAGCACCTGGAAATCCTCCAACAGGTGCCTGTCACCGAGATCCTCACCGTCCTGGACCGGGTCGCCCGGGCTTGGGCCGATCCCCATTACGCCCCCCGTGTCCAGGCGCTGGCCCAGTTGCCCGCCCTCACGGGGTTCAGCCCGGAAATGGTCAACGCGGAGCTGGAGGCCATCCCGATGGCCCTCTCCCAGGCCTATCTGCTGCCCAAGTTACGGAGCGAACTCGGGACACCCGATGCCCTGGACGCCTGGCGCCGCCGGCCCGGCCACACGGGTTTGACCCGGGCCTTTCCCCGGGGCGTCGTCCTCCATGTCTCCAGCGGCAACGTCTCTGTCGGAGGCAGTCTCAGTGCCGTCGAGGGCCTGATCACCCGCAACGTCAATCTGGTCAAAGCGGCCGGGGACAATTCCTTTTTCCCGATCCTCTTTGCGGAGAGCTTGCGGGCCTGCGATCCCGACGGCGTGATCAGCAATGGCCTGGCCGTCGTGTCCTGGTCCGGCCGGACCAGTCAACTGCACACGGTGTTCCAGCAGGAATGCGACGCCATCGTCGTCTGGGGCGGCGAGGAGGTCGTGCAGGAATACCGCCGTGACCTGCCGCTGCGGTGCAAGCTGATCGCGTACGGACCGCGGATCAGCTTTGCCGCCGTCGGCCGGGAACTGCTGGACACGCCCGTCGAGACGGCCCGTCTCGTGGCCCGGGACGTCGGTCTGTGGGACCAGACAGCCTGCTCGTCGCCGCAGGTCGTCTACGTCGAAGACGCCACAGGCGACCGGGCGCCGACACGGGGGTTCGTGGCGGCCCTGGCCACGGCGTTGGCCGCTTTCCAAAGGCAGTTTCCCATGGGCCGGCTGGATCCGCCCGAGCAGGCGGAGATCACCAAGGAACGGGAGATGGCCCGGGTCGAGACGGCCATGGGCCTGTCTCGGCTCGTCGTGCCGCCCGCCGGCCAGCATTGGACGATCATCGAGGAGTTCGACGCGACCTTCAAACTTTCCCCGCTGTTTCGCACCGTCTACGTCAAAGCCGTCGCCGATCTCGCCGCCGTCCCGCCGCTCGTCGCCGTCTACGGCCCGCTGTTGCAGACGTGCGGTCTGGGCGTGGGACCTGAGCGGGCACCTGCCTTGGCGGAAGCCTTTGCCCGGGTCGGCGTCCTGCGGCTGACGGCCTTGGGCGACATGACGGGCGGCTTTCCCGGAGAACCCCACGACGGGGTCTATGCCCTGGGCGAGTTGGTCAAATGGGTGAGCCTGGCCACACCGGGCCTGGAAGCCCGCATGGAGCCCAGCGAGTGGTGGGCGCCGGAGGAACTGTCCCGGCAGGCTTGGGCCAAAGCCCGCCGCCAAGCCGAAGTGGCCGCCACGGTGGCGCCCTTTTACCGGGGGCGCTACGGGTCTCCCGTCCTGCACACGCTCGAGGACTGGTGGGCCCTGCCGATTTTGGAGCGGGCCGACCTCTATGCGAACACGCCGCCCCAGGGAGACGGGCTGCTCTGCCTGCCGCTGACGAATGGTCACGTTTTACGGTCGGGCGGATCCTCCGGGGCGCCGAAGGTCTCGATCTTCAGCTTCGACGACTACGAGACGGACATGCGCTTCGCCGCCACGGGCGGGTATGCGGCGGGTATCCGGCCCGGCGACCGGGTGGGGAACTTGTTCATGGCGGGACGCCTGTACGGCAGCTATCTGTCGACGAACCGGATGCTGGAGCTTATCGGCTGTCTCAGTTTTCCGCTGCTGACGGTGGCCCCGGTCGACGAGGTGATCGAGTGTCTGGTCAAGTACGGCGTCGATACGGTCATCGGCACGCCCAGTCACCTGATGACCATCTTTGAAGCGGCCATGGGCGTGCCGGGGATCCGGTTGCGAAAGGCCTTCTACACCGGTGAGCAGCTTTACGCGAACGACAGAGCCTACTTCATGGACACGCTCGGCCTGACGACCTTCGCCTCCATCGGCTACGGCACCGTCGACGGTGGCCCGATCGGCTACCAGTGCGAGTTTTGCACGGGTGGCATCCACCACGTCCACGGGGATCATCAGTTCATCGAGATCGTCGATCCCCAGACGGGTCGACCGGTGCCTGAGGGCGGGGTCGGCGATCTGCTGGTGACGAATTTGAACCGGACGGTGATGCCCCTGATCCGCTTCCGCATCGGCGACTCGGCCAGTTGGGTGCCGGGACTCTGCCCCTGCGGCCGTTCGACGCCACGCCTGGACCTGTTGGGTCGCAGCGACGACATGCTGATCGTCGCCAACGCCAACATCGAATACGGCCAGATCCTCGCCGCCCTGGCAGGTCTCAATGCCCTGAGCTCGGCGGTGCAGGTCATCGCCGACCGGCAGGGCCGGCGGGACACCCTGTCGGTCCTGATCGAAGTCCGACCGGACGTGGATCCCGGCACGTGGCAGGGTTTGGCCGCCCGGGCCGAACGGGCGTTGTTGGTCGGATTGCCGGTGCTGGCCGACGGGTTGGCGGCGGGCACGCTGGCGGCGTTGCAGGTGAAAATCCTGCCGACCGGGGGCCTGAGCCGGCATGAGCGGACCGGCAAACTGATCCGATTAACCGATCTTCGCCTGCAACCTTAACGTCATCTCTACCTGCCGAGGGCCGATAACCAATCGGCATGGATGGGGGCTTGATGGTCATGACGCAGGGTTTTTGGTGCGGGCGCCGGGTCAACCGGCCCCTTGCCGCGCTGACTGCGGCCCTCCTGCTCACGGTGACCGCATGTGGCGGCGTCCCCGTCCAGGGGAACCCCAATGCCGTTCCGACGGAGACGCCCATCGCCGATCCGAACGGCCAGTACCCCAGCAACCCCAATCCGCATCCGACGGATGCGCCCTATGTGCCGTACAATCCCGGTGAGCCGGCCTACGGTTTCGAGCCGAAGACGCTGGTCAATCCTTACGACACGACCACCGGCTGGGGCGGCGTGCCCCGTGAGGACCTCGACAACTTCCAGGTCGTCGACAAGAGCCTGTTCCGTGGGGCCCGTCCGTCCCGGCAGGGGATGATGCTGCTCAAGAAGCTCGGCATCAAGACGATCGTCACCCTGGAAAAAGACGACAACGTCGTCAATGCCGAAATCAGCCTCGGCCAGGAGCTGGGTCTGAAAGTGATCAACGTGCCGTTGGGGACGATTTTGCCGCCGGCCAGATCCAGGGTGGACGAGTTCCTGCGCCTGGCGAGCAGCCCGGGTGAGCGGCCGATGTATTTCCATTGCAAACAGGGCCGGGACCGCACCGGGGCCATGGCCATGGCCTATCGGGTCCAGGTCGAGCACTGGCAGCCTGAGTATGCCTATTCCGAGATGATCCGCAGCGGCTTCCACGGCGGGCTGGTCCTGCTGAAGGCCTGGGCGCAGAAGTACGGCAAAAGCCACTACACGCCGGCGGCCGTCCCGCCCGTCATCCCCTCCGACATCCCCTTGGAGCCGCAAGAGGATCCCAACCCGCAGGACGCGCCTCCCGCCACCGAAACCTAAGGGTTTGGCTGAGAGAGGCCTGGCTGGTTCGATTGCGTTGTCGAGACTTCCTAAGGTCCGTGAGGACCTGTCGTCAGCCTTCTCCTAGCACTCAAACCAGCCAGGCCTCTCTCAGCCAAACCCTTGCAATGTTCTGATTTTAGCGATTACTGACACTGCGTTTGTCCGCTTTTGGGGATTTCAGAGTCGTTTGGCGCTACGCTTTGTCGACGGGCCCCGTGTTGTTTTGACGGAACCGGGCTGTTTACGCCAATTTCAGTAGGAGAAACTCTGTGCACGGCACCTGGGTGGGTTTGTCAAAAACTGTCGATGAGAGCGCCCTCAAAGCGTGGCTGCAGCAATCCTTTCCTACTGTGCCGCTAATGACGCAGGATGACGCGCACCTGCTGGGCAAAGTTCCCTGGCCGCCGATCGTATTCTCCGTGGTGCATTGGCCCGTCCCCGACTTTCCGACGTACGTCGGCTTCGCCTGCTTCCCAGGAGTCGAAGCCCATGCCTTCGAAGTGGGAACCGTCCTGGCCCAGCGCCTGTCCGCCGACTTCGACTGCCGGGCGATCTGCGATGGCAACGGCTTTGGTGATGACCCTTCGACCGACTGGACGATCATCTGGGAGGACGGCCGGTCATTTCTGGCCGACGACTCGGACACGGATTTTGGCGACGGCGCCGGCGGCCCGGTGCGGGTCGTGCGCGAAATCGCCGTGCCGGCCGGTGAACTGGACGCCGAGGGTCACTTGGTGGAAAATCCGACGCCCTAGTCGGGCTTGATCTGCTGCCAGTGGCGGGGCAAGGTCGTCGTCAGATGCTCGTCGGCGAACCACCAGGCGTGCTGGCTGTCAGGCAGGGTACCCAGCTGGTTTTTGCCGCCATGGGCTGCCAGGACCTGGCCCAGTGCCGCCCCCCGATAGAAATTGCCCCGCGGTTCCCAGGCTTGCGGACAGTACTCCAACAGCCAGGTGATCCCCGCCCAACGGCTCGACGTCCCCTGGGCGATGCGGTTCGCCGGACTGGCAGTGGCGATCGCCGCCCACTGTCTGGGCTTGCCGAAGACCGGATCGAAGAAGCCTTCTGTCCACAGTTCGTCCTCGGGATCGACCTGCTTGGTGGATTTGGCGTAGGGGAACGTGCCGTCGAACGACCCTACCGAGGTGAAGAGGTCAGGATGAGACGCTGCGGCCTGGACGGCGGCCCAACCCCCCAATGAAAACCCGTCGATGGCCCGGTGTTTGCCGGTCTTGAGGGTGCGATACCGCTTGTCGACTGCGGGGATCAGGTCGGTGGTGAAAAAGCTGGCAAAGCGGCCGTTCCCGACACCGGGGGCCGTCGGCGGTGTCACCCAGTCCGCCAGGATGCCCGGCCAGCGGCCGTCGTCACTGCCCAGTCCGGGAAAGACCAGGATCAGACCGCCCACTTTGCCGGCCTTGAGGAGCGATTCATAGACCGTGGCGGCGGTGCGGCCCTGCCGGCTGGGATCCTGCGTCGGATTCAGCCATTCGTCCATCGTGCCGCGCAGCAGATAGACCGTCGGATACGGACCCTCGTCAGGATAACCCGGCGGCAGATAGACCTTAAAGGACTTGGCGGTGCCCAGGCTGGTCTGCGGCAGGGTCACCGTCTCGATCGTCCCCGCCAGTGGCGCCGTCGCCTTCGGGGATGCGGCAAACAGGCCCGTTGTCGCCACACCGGCCGGCAATGAGCCGATCGGCATTTGGCAGGCTGCCAACCCCAGGGTCAACAACTGCAGAACGACCATTTTAACTGTGGGTAATTGCATCTTCATGGTTGCTTAATAATATCAGCCGGGGCCCGGTCCAGTCCAGTTTTACCGACGGAAACGTCGCAAGGTCGCCCCAATACAAAAAGGCCGTCTCAGCGGCGGGTGGTGGCAACAGCCTTGGCGGCGTCAGCCCGGCCGAAGCCGAAGATCGGGTCGAAACCCGCAGCGCCGAAGTCTTTGGCACTACGCTCGATGATCGATTTGACGGCGGCCGGCTTGATGCCGGGGTTCTGGCTGATCACGAGACCGGCGAGGCCGGCGACGTGCGGGCAGGCCATGCTGGTGCCGCTCAGTTTCTTGTAGATGCCGCCCATGTAGGTGGACAGCACGTCGACGCCGGGGGCTGCCACGGAGACCGTCTTGCCGAAGTTGGAGAAAGACGCCTTCTTGTCGTTGGCATCCGTCGCAGCCACTTCGATGACACCAGGGTAAGTGCTGGGCAGATGCGGGGCAGTGGTCGGGTCGTTCTCTTTGTTGCTGTTGCCGGCCGAGGCAACCAGCGTGACACCCTTGTCGAGGGCGTACTGCAGGGCCTTTTCGAATACAGGCGACCGCTTGTAAAGGCCGATGCTCATGCTCATCACGTTGGCGCCATGGTCGGCGGCCCAGATGACGCCGTCGGCGATGCTCTCTTCGGAGCCGCCGCCGTTGCTCAGCACCTTGACGGGCATGATCGAGCAGCCGCCGCCGACGCCGATGACGCCGGCGCCGTTGTTGACCGCTGCGGCAGCGATGCCGGCCGTGTGGCTGCCGTGACCGTTGTCATCCGCCACGGACTGGCCAGGGGCGGTGGCGTTGTAGCCTTCGACGATTTTGTCCTTCAGGTCGGGATGGGTCAGATCGATGCCGGTGTCGATCATGGCGATCTTGACGGCGGCCTTGCCGGGCTGGGTTTCCCACGCTTTGACGACGTTCATCAGCTGCATGCCGTACTGGTTGCCGAGTTCGGGATCGTTAGGCTCGGCCTCAAGGACGATGCGACCGGCCGGTTGGGCGGTCAGCACGCCGAAGTCGTCCTTCAGGGTGGTGGACAGGGTGCCCACGGCGCCGAACTTGTCGAGCCGCAGGGAGGCGGCGTTGATCTGCGGCCAGGACTTGGTCACCGTGAAGCCGAGCTTCTTGGCGTTGGCTTGCAGGGCCTTCAGTTCCGCTGCGTTGCGGACCGTGACCATCAGCTGGATCTGCGAGTTGCCCTTCGCATCGAAGGTGCCGGCCGTGTTGTCCTGGACCGGGGTCCGGTTGGCGGCGGCGGGGCCGGCGGCCTGGAGGGCAGGACCGGCGTTGCAGGAGACCAGGAGGGTGGCCAGGACAGCCGAGCTGATCAGTTGAAGGCGTTGGGCGTTCATACGGTCCTAGGCTCCTTATCGCCAGCCGGTGGGCCGGGGTTAGACATATTATCTCTTGATTAAGGATAGTTTCTTATTTGGTTAATTGATGCAAGTGATTTCGGGGATGACTTGACGCAATGTGTGTGGGGGGAGGGTCTCGGGGTATGGGGCGAAAAGGCGCCGTAGGGCGGACTGGGCCTGATTCTGGCGCGATCTTCCCGGTCAGAAAAACCCCCGGTCCTGCCAAGCAGGACCGGGGGTGGGAAACGGTGTGACTGGATTACTTCTGGACGGCCGACAGCGCATCGATGCGGCCGAAACCGAAGATCGGATCGAAGCCCGAGGTGCCAAGATCCTTGGCGGAGGCCTGCATGGCCGCCTTCACCTGGGCCGGCTTCCAATCCGGGTGGTTGCTGAGGATCAGCGCTGCCAGGCCGGCTGCGTGGGGAGCCGCCATGCTGGTGCCACTCATCAGCTGGTAGCCGCCACCGGGCTTGCACGAGAGGATGTTCACGCCGGGGGCCGCCACGGAGACGGTCTTGCCGAAGTTGGAGAAGGACGCCTTCTGGTCGGCGGCGTCCGTCGCAGCCACTTCGATGACACCGGGGTAGGTGCTGGGCAGGTGGGGCGCCGTGTCGGGATCATTCTGGGCGTTGTTGTTGCCGGCCGAGGCGGTGATCGTTACGCCCTTGCCCAAGGCATAGCCGAGCGCTTTTTCGAAGACGGGGGAGCGCTTGTAGAGGCCGAGGCTCATCGTGATCACGTTGGCGCCGTGGTCAGCAGCCCAGATGACGCCGTCGGTGATCGACGCTTCGCTGCCGCCGTTGCCGAGGGCCTTGACGGGGATGATCGAGCAACCGGCGGCGACGCCGACGACGCCGAGGCCGTTGTTGGCGATGCCGGCGGCGATGCCGGCGCAGTGGGTACCGTGCTCGTCACCGTCCTGGGCGGACTGGCCGGGGGTGACGGAGTTGTAGCTGGCGACGATTTTGTCCTTGAGGTCCGGGTGCGACAGGTCTACACCGGTGTCGACGAGGGCAATCTTGATGGAGGCCTTGCCAGGCTGGATGTTCCAGGCGTTGGCGACGTTCATCAGTTTCATGCCGTACTGCTTGGCGTATTCGGGATCATTCGGCTCGGTCTCGAGGATCGCCTGCTGGGCGGCCTGCACCGAGATCACGCCCGGCACGGACCGCAAACTGCGGGTGACGGTGTCGCCCCGGGTGACTTCGTCCAGCTTGATCGCCGCGGCGTTGATCTGGGGCCAGGTGCGGGTGACGGTGAAACCGAGCTTGGCGCCTTGCGCTTTCAAAGCGCTGAGTTCGGCCTTGCTCTTCACTTCGACCATCATCTCGGCCTTGGAGTTGCCGTTGCTGTCAAACAGCGCCGGATCGCCCATTTTGCGGCCACGGGTGGCGGCGGATTGCTGTTGCGTGTTGGGCAGGCCGCTCGGGGCGATCGTCGGGGTGACGGCACAGGCCGAGGCTATCGCACCGAGGATAGCCATGCTGATCAACTTAGTCTGCCGCTTCACGCTGTCTGCTCCTTATGCCGTTGCCGGAATGATCGTCAGGTCACTGGTTTCTTCCCTAGTTATGTTAAGGTCCGGCGGAAACTTGCTAATGATTTGGCAGACTTCTGCTTTACATCTTGGTTCCACTCGCCCCAGTCCCTGGTGTACTGCGGCGTCGCCCTGCTGACGGCCGGGATCCTGCTGGGTCGCCTTCAGCTTTGCCGTCGTCGACGTACGCTTCATCGGCGCGGTGACGGCCCGGACGGACCTGGTCTTCTTGCCCACCTCCCAGGCTTACCTGCGTCCCGGCGGTTCCACGTGCGAAATCCTGATCACGGGGGATCATTCTCGGGTTTTACGCCTGGTTTTTCGGCACCATGTCCCGGTTGCTGGTGGACAACCTGGACGCCCAACACGGGGCCCTGGAGAAAGCCCACGGCATTCTGGCCGGCCTGTTGCGCCAGGTGGCCGAGAATCTGGCCGGCATGGCTGACGAACTCCTGGCGATGGTCCAGAAAGGCGGCATGTCGAGCAGTCAGTCCGAGGTCGCGCCGATGATGGCGGCCAAAGCACTTTCTTCGCAACGCAGCAGGCGGACGCCAGCTGCGAGGCATGTACCGCTTGCGTGGCTGCCCGGCATGCGGCACTTTGAGATCATGTGGGCGGTCCGAGGCCGTCTGACCACGCCCCGCGTTCTATTTCCGAAAGGTGGCAGCCCGGTGATCGAGACAATGGGGGAAATCCGGCATGCGGACGGTCGGGTGGAACTGGCCTCACACGCCGGCATCGCCGCATCACCGCTTTTCAATGAAGACCTGGCCCCCGTCCGGGTGGCCGACCGCCGTTGGTCGACCTACAATTTCGCGGCGCTCTGGGTCTCGATGGCCCATTGCATCCCCACCTACATGCTGGCCTCGGGTCTGATCGGGGCCGGCATGAGCTGGAGCCAGGCGATCTTCACGATTTTGCTGGGCAACGTCATCGTCCTGGCCCCGATCCTGCTGAACTCCCACCCCGGCACCAAATATGGCATCCCCTTTCCCGTCTTTGCCCGGGCCGCTTACGGCACCGTCGGATCGAACCTGCCAGCCCTGATGCGGGCGATTGTGGGCTGCGGCTGGTTCGGGATCAACGCCTGGATCGGCGGACAGGCCCTGCATGTCTTCTTCCGCACGCTCATGCCCTTCTGGCCGGGCTTGCTCGGTGGCGCCGTCGGTGGTCATACCCCCACGGAGTGGCTGTCCTTCCTCCTGTTCTGGGGGCTGAACATCCTCGTCGTCTACAAGGGCATGGACCTCGTCCGCCATCTGGAAAACGTGGCCGCCCCCTTCGTGCTGGTGATGACGGGCCTGCTGGTCTGGTGGGCCGTCGACCGGGCCCATGGGCTGGGACCGATCCTGGCCACGCCGGGCAAGTTCCACACCTGGGCGGAATTCGCCCCCGTCTTCTGGCCGTCGCTGACGGCGATGGTCGGGTTTTGGGCGACGTTGTCGCTGAACATGCCGGACTTTACCCGTTTCGGCCGCTCCCAACGGGAGCAGGTGATCGGCCAGGTCGTTGCCCTGCCGACGACGATGACCGTCTTTGCGGCGATGGGTGTGGCGATCACCAGCGCCAGCGCCATCATCTACGGCGAGGCCATCTGGGATCCCGTCATCCTCGTCGGGAAGTTCACCAACCCGGTGATCGTCGCTGTCGCCATGTTCACCGTCGTCATCGCCACGCTGGCCGTGAACATCGCCGCCAACGTCGTCTCGCCGGCCAACGACTTTGCCAACGCCTTTCCCAAACTGATCTCCTTCCGGCGCGGCGGGCTGATCACGGGTCTGGTCGGCATCGCCATGATGCCCTGGAAACTGCTCGCCGATCCGTCCGGCTACATCTTCAACTGGCTGCTGGGCTACTCCGGCGGCCTCGGCTCGATCGCCGGGGTGCTCGTCGTCGATTACTGGCTCGTCCGCAAGCGGGAGCTGGACCTGCACGACCTGTACGTCAGAGGCGGACGCTACCCCGACTGGGCCTGGCCGGGGATCATCGCCACCCTCGCCGGCTGCGTCGCGGCATGGGTCGGGCTTATGATTCCCGCATTGCGGCCGATGTATGACTATGCATGGTTCGTCGGCTTCGGCGTGGCCGGTGGGCTGTATTACTTGCTGAGCAAGCCTCAGTCGGCAGGGCACCCGGTCGTGGCGGAGTAACCGGCCATACGCCGTTTCGCTGTGGCGATGGCGGGACGATGCCAGGGCGTTTGACACTTTCGGGCTTTGCACCGGAACTAGACTGCGCTTGGAAGCGTCCTCTAAACTAGGTAAGCCTTGGCCAGCCACACTTATTGAGCGGCTGCCTCCCCTTTTTCAGACGTTGCTGTAGCGGCTGTGCCGTTCGAGGGTTGACCGTGACTCGTCCCCTGTCCTTAGTGATGATCCTGGCCGTGACGGTCGGCATGGCGCCGGCCCTGCACGGCTGCCTGTTCGCGGGCGGTCAGGGCCAGCCGGTGCCGGGCCAGGCCGCCGCAGTGATTCCCAACGGGACGACGCTCTCCCTCAAAGCCGAGCGGGCGACGATGGTCATCGGGGAGACCCAGCAGTTGACCGCCGGCATCCCGGCCGGCGTGACGCCGCTCTACAGCAGTTCTTCCACTGGCGTGGCCACGATCAGTGCCAGGGGCATCGTCACCGCCGTCAACGTCGGCACGACGACCCTCAAGGTCGCCGTCAGCAACATCTCCGCCACGGTGGTCATGCGGGTCGTGACGGGCTTGCAGCCTGAGTTGCTGCAGGTCACGACGATCGACGTGCAGCCCGGCAACCAGACGGTCACCCGGGTGGGCAGCCAGCTCGTCTTTTCCGCCTTGGCCCGGGACTCGGCGGCGGCGCCCATCCCCGGTCTCAGCATTTTCTGGTTCAGCTCCAATCCCAACGTCGCCACCATCACGCCCGGCGGCGTCCTGACGATTGTGGGTGCCGGCACCACCGAGGTCACGGCCTCGGCAGGCGACAAAAAGAGTACCCCCAGCGTGATCACGGTTCCCGGAGGAAGTGTTAATGTCAACGTCGACTTTGGGGCTGGTTAAGCGTCTGGGACGGGCCAAGCTGCTGGGGGTGGCCGGTGCCGTCACCGCAGCCCTCGTGCTCGGTTGCTTGCCGCAACTGGGCCTCGTCACTCCGCTGACGGCCGCCGATGCGGCCCGCCAGGGGCAGATGGGCACGGTCAAGTTCCGCTTCGGGCCCTTGAAAACGATGCGCACCCAGGCGGGTGACGTCACCCGGGTCAACCGCGTCCTGCTGACGGTCTTCAGCAGCGACAACACCTTCCGCACGGAACAGTCCGTCGCCCTGAACCTGAGCGCCAACGAGGCGACGGTGCCCGTGCCTTTCGGGCGCAACTTCGTCGTCGTCGCCCAGGGCTACAATGACGAGACTCTCGTCACCGGCGTGCGCGGCGCCGGCTACTTCGACGTCAAGGACGCCACCCCGGTGGACACCCAACTGTCGCTGCGGACCACCCCTGTCGCAGACGTCGTCCGTTACCTGATGGCCAAAAACGGCCAGCTTGCTCAGACGATCGATCTGCCGACCCTGCAGGGCATGATCGATACCGCTGCGGGCGCCACCGTCTCGGCGATGATCAGCCCGGCCGTGTTCGGCGATGCGATCATCCTGAACAAAGGCCTGCCGACCAAACCGTTATCCGGTTCCCGCTTCGTCGCCGGTCAGATCACCGGCACCGTCACGGGCCTGGGCTCCGACGAAGTGGCGATCATCACCTGCAATGACCCCGCCTCGCGCCCTTTCGTCCTGACAGGTGGGACCGCCAGTTCCGGTGCCACGGTCGGCTCGGGCACCACCTCGACGTCGACGTCCTCGACCGATTCGTACATCATCGACAACGTCATGCCCGGCACCTGGACGGTGCGTATCGTCGCCTCCAATGCCGGCGCCGTAGCCGCCGACCTGGAAAAGACGGTGACGGTCGGGACGCCCTATGTGGCCCCGGATCTGCCTCTGCCGAACGCCTCGGGGACCACGGCCAGTCCGACCCCCACGCCGACGCCCTCTGCGGTCGCCTCGGTCGTCCCGGGCGTCTTTGCCGGACCCAAGGCCACGGCCAATTTTACGCTCGGACCCACGCTCTGGGCGACGAATACGATCAACGTCTCCAGCAACCTGGGCATCTCCGATCAGCCCGATGTGGCCATCGACGGGGTCGACCGCATGCATGCCGTCTGGCGTCAGGATTTCAACCCAGCCCTGGCGGATACGAGCGCGGACTACCGCAACGACAAGAACCTCAGCGGGGCGATCTACTACAGCCGCTGGAACGGTCAAAACTGGAGCCGGGAAATCGCCAACATCTCGGTGTTCGACCGGCAGGGCGCCAACGAACCGGCCATCGCCGTCGGCGCGGACCGGCTGCCTGCCGTCGTCTGGAGCGGGCTGAACGGCTCGACCCGGGAGATACGCTTCACCCGCTTTGACGGGGCGACCTGGAGCCGGCCGTTGTCGATCTCCAGCGGAGCCGACTCGACCTATTCCGCCGTCTCGCCGGATATCGCCGTTGATAAGGTCAATGGCCACATCTACGTGGTCTGGCAGGGCGGCGACGGCCCCTACCCCTACTTCACGGAATGGTACGGCACGGGTTGGACGCCGCCAAAACGGGTCTCCAGCCAAACCGGTTTCCGGCCCCGTGTGGCCACCGGCTACGACGGCAGCATCCACATCTCGTGGCTCAACGTGGCGGGCGACAAGGTGCGCTACGTGCGCTATGCGGCAAACAGCTGGGAAACGCCTGTGGAACTGCCGATCGCAGTGAACTTTGCCCCGGCAGCACCGCCCATCAACACGCAACTCGACATGTCGGTCGACAAGGGCAACCGCGTCCACCTGATCTGGCGCAGTGGTAACGCCATCCGTTATCTGTTCGGCTCGGCGGGCATCTGGACCAAGACTGAAACGGTCAACGACACAGCCGGCGCCTCCGATGTCTCGTCCGCAGCATGCCTGCACGTCGATCCCATCGGTCACGTGCATACCCTCTGGCGGGAGGCCCTGACCCCAGTTGCGATAGGGGCGTCGAACCAAAAGGTGTTTTACCGTCGCCGCACCAACAAGGGCTGGGAAGCGATTGCCAGTCTGGGCACGATCACCAACGGCAATGTTGGAACGGATCTGACCAGCTTCGCCGGGCGGGACATGCCAAAGCTCGTCACTGACAGCATGGGTCGGCTGCATGCCTTTTGGTCGCACAAGTTCAGTGCCTTGGGCTCGGCCAACGAGCAGGACACCGACGTGCTGCACCTGATCCGTAAGATGGGCGCCACCACCACCACACCGTAACGGTCCCGTCATCCCTATCCGGGGCGCCGGGGAATATCAGGCAAAGGTTGCATTAATGTTCGGCTCTCGCCGGTCAGTGCGGCGGGTGAAGCAGCGATATCCCTCTCATCGGGAGGTGTCTCCGTTGCTCAATCCACTGTGTTGGTCAGGTGAAGTCCGGGACTGGGTCAAACCCGCCTCGGGACGTGCCGTTGCGATCAATGCGGGCAGCGCCGCCATCCTGCCGCCGGATGCCTGGCGGGGCGTGTCGCGTGCGGCGGGCATCGAGGCGGCCG
>JACMPN010000347.1 GCA_014377495.1 Candidatus Sericytochromatia bacterium | reverse complement strand
GCCGGCGGGGCCTTTAAGCGGATTGCCTAAAAGGCAGTTACCGAGTGGTAACGGGCTTTATACCTTGAGCGAAGGTTGTCGACGCCGCAGCAAGGTCACATAACGAAGGTCGGGGTGGTGGATGCCATCCAGCTTGATGTCAGCCTCAAACTCCAAACCGCCGGGAGTGACCGCCACCCGCTGGAGCGTCCCGTTGGGCAACATCGCGCCGGCATCGACCCGCACTTCTTCTCTGGTGGCCTCGACCTTGCCACCGGACTTGCCCAGTTCCGTGGCGATCGGGGCGACTGCCGCCTTCAGGCTGGGCCGGATGACAAGGTGGGTACCCTCGGGGCGGAGATTCAATTCCAGGGGGACCATCACCTTCGTCACAGTCACGTCACCCAGCAGGCCGGCCAGACCATAACGGGCCAGGTTGAGGAACGCCCCGCCAACGTTGATGGCATCGACCAGTTCCGGGACGTTCGTGCGCCCTTTGACATGGAGGCTGCCTTCGTTGTACGACGTCTGCCCCACAACAAACTGGGAACCGAAGGCTGCCTGGATGACCCGGTCGCTCGTCGCAGGATCCAGGGCTGCCTTGATATGTGAGACACCGTTTGGTTTGCCTGTTTCGCCGGGGCCGAAATGGACGGCCAGGTTGCCTGCCTGGTCCGTACTCACGTTGGATGTCGTATCGTCCATCAGGGACGCCCAAGGCGGCATGACGCCGGCTTCCTTGAGCAACGACGTCATGTCGATGCGGATGTCTTTCCCGTCACGACTGGCATCGATGCGGGTGTTCTTCAGCTCCGAGACGATGGCGTCACGGACTTTGTTGGAAATAAAATCAAAGCCGGCCCCCGGAAAGTCGAAGGTCACGTTGCGCAGCACAATGTCATGTCCATCGACATCGACCTTGGTGGCGCCGCTGCCTTTCCAGAACGTCCCGGCGAATTTCGCCTCACCCGACATGACGAAGCGTTTTTCGGCCGGCCTGTATTGGATGTCCACGTTGCGGATATCAGGCCCCGTCAGTGCCTTGCGGATCAAGGCCGGCAAAAGCCGGTGCCCGATGAACACATCGCCTTCAACGTGCATCCTGCTGTCTTTGGCCCGCAGGCTGACGTCCACCTCGATCTGACCCGGCTTTGCCGCGACAGGGGCGGGCGCCAAAGGCGGCCTGATGGGCGTCCGGTTACCTTGAATCGTAGGATCCGACATGGTGTCCCTCTGATTGACTGCTTTGAGTACTATACCCAGCAAGCTGTCCTCTCCCACAAAAAGGGCGCGTGTCCGCCCGCCTGGACCCGATCCGGTCCGGGCCCTCCGCCCCGGACCCAAAATGCCAAAACGGGACGGAGCCGCCTCTTCAGACGGCCCCGTGCCGGTATTGGGTTACATGCGAACGCTAGCTGCCCCGGTAGGTCGAATACCCGAACGGGCTGAGCAGTAGCGGGATGTGATAGTGGGTCGCCGGTGACTGCAGGTCGAAAATGACCGGCACCATGGGATAAAAGCCCTTCACCGCCTGGCTGGCAAAATAGGTCTCGGTAGCAAACGTCATCCGGTAGATGCCCGTTGCCAAAGGGTGATCCGACGGCAACAAATCCTTGATCCGGCCGTCGTCGTCCGTGATCCCGTTGGCAAGCTCCTGCCAGGTACCGTCGGATCCCAGCTTGGCCAGGGAGATCGGCACGCCGGCAGCGGGACGGCCACTGCTCGTATCCAAGACATGGGTGGTGATCGGGCTCATGACTGTAACCACTTTTCCAATCGCAACAGGGTGATCTTGTGCTGCTCACCGGCAGCGATCTGCAATTCAGTGGCCCGGTCGTTGGGCAGTCGGGCCTGCAGCAGGGCCAGCATTTCGTCGGCCGACTTGCCCGTCGCACAGACGATGAAAATGAAGCCGAACTTGGCTTCGTAATTGAGGTTCCCATCAGACAGCGCCGTCAGCACCGCCTCGTTCGCCGCCGATGCCCCGGACTGCTCGTGGGACGCCCACTCGGCTGTGCTGGCGAACTTTTGTCGCCGGCTGTCCCGGTCCCCGATCTTGGGATAATGGGTAAATGCCTCCAACCAGTCTGACTCGCCTGTGCCCGCCCATACCTGGTCGGCAGCCTTCATCAGCGCCGTGTCCGTTGAGAAGGGCCGCAATACCAGCATCCCGTCGACCCAATGGCTGGCGCCACAGCACCGTGTGAGCATTTCCCGCCAGGCCGGCTCCGTCAGCCCGGTGAGGGCCTCAACGGGCGGCATGGCCGAACAACCGCAACCGGCTGACGCCGCCGTCCGGATAGATGCTGAGCCGCACGTGGGTGATCGTCCCCGTCGCCAGCAGTTCTGAGGCGAACGCGTGCTGGGTGTGGGCTTTCAGCTTGGTCTGGGGCAGCAGGGTCAGCCACTCGATCGACCGGCTGGTCAGGAACTCGGCCGGCAAGTCGCCCGTGATGGCGCAAGCTTCCAGCGAGCAGCTGTCGGGGAAGTTGCCCTTGAAATGGTTGGTGTCCACCTCGACCTTGCTGATCGTACCGGGAGCGCCCAAGCGCAGGACCAGCCAGTCGTGGCCCGGGGCCCGCCGACGCCGGGTCTCCCAGCCGTCGCCCATGTTGGCGGCCCGACCGGGCATGATCAGGTTGTTGCGGTGGCTGAAGAACATGTCGTTGCAGATCAGGGCCACACCGCCGTTTTGGACGGCCGCCAGGTCGATCGGCTCACCGTCCGTCGGGGGCGCCACGACGGGCTTGACGGTTCCGTGCACCCGGAAGCGGGCCACGCCGCCGTCGGGGTAGATGTTCAGCCGCAGGTGGGTCCAGTAGCGCCCGTCGCTGCAAGGGAACAGGTTCTGGCTGCCGCCCGCCAAAGGCGAGATTGGCACCAGTTCGACCCACTCGGCCTGCTTCAGTTCGTCGGCACTGGGATCGCCGTATAGGTTGCAGGCCTCGATGGAGACGTGTTCGGGATAATTGCCGAGAAAATGGTTCGTGTCGACGTCGAAGCCACTGATCGTGCCGGGGCAGCCCAGCTTGATCAGGCACCAGTCATGACCGGTCGTCCGCTTGCGGCGGGACTCCCAGCCGTCCATCCACTTGCCGTTCTCCGTGTACTTGTCGGCAATGAAAATGCCGCGACCCGGCTGGAGCAGGTTTTCCATGCCGGCGAAGAAATCGTCACTCGATTCGAGCGTTTTACCGCCCAAACGAGCCGACGCCAAATCGATCATATCGGTGAAATCATGCATCTAAACGCCTCAAGAGCTTTCCTATCGGTAGTCCGGCAAACGTCCCCCGGTCGTACACCTTTTGGCCCCGGACGTACGTCTTGTCGACGACGCCGGACAGGTCACGATCGAGGTAAGGGGTGATGGGGTGGCGGTGCTCAATGCGCTCCACCGCAACCGTGTGGGTGTCGTCCGGATCCCAGACGACCAGATCGGCATCGAAGCCGGTGGCAATCATGCCTTTGGCGGGACTGAGGCCGGCAAAGCGGGATGGGCCCTGGCACATCCAGCGGTGCAGATCCGCCAGGCCGAAGCCCCGGCGCTTCGCTTCCGTCCAGACCAGCGAGACGCTGAACTGCACCGAGGCGATACCGCCCCAGGCCGCCATGAAGTCACCGGTCTCGGGCTTTTTCAGCTCCGGGGTGCAGGGCGAGTGGTCGGAAACGATGAAATCGATGATCCCGTCCTTCAGGCCGGCCCAGAGACGCTCGCGGTTTTCGGCCGAGCGGATCGGCGGAGCGCATTTGCAGGCCGTCGCACCCCGGGGAATGGCTTCAGCCTCCAGCGTGAGGTAATGCGGGCAGGTCTCCACGGTGATCGGCAGGCCCTCGGCCTTGGCGGCAGCGATCTTGGGCAGGGCGTCCGCGGCGGACAGGTGGACAATGTGGACCGGGCAGCGGTATTCCCGGCACAGGCGGATGACCAGATCGATGGCCGCCACTTCCCAGGAAGCGGGGCGGGAGGTCAGGAACGTGGCGTATTCACTGGGGTCCCCGGTCGAATCGAGCGGTGTCTCCAACTCGGCATGAAATAGCAGCGGCACCGCTTTTTGGGCGAGGATCGGCATGATCGCATGCAGGTCCTGCTCCGTGACGTTCGGGAAGTCGTCGATCCCGGAGTGGCAGAGAAAGCCCTTGAAACCCAGGATCCCGTCCGTGATCATCGGAAAGAGCTGGTCGGAATTGCCGGGCACGACGCCGCCCCAAAAGCCGCAATCGACCCAAAGTTGTCCTTCGGCGGTGGCCATCTTGACCTGCATGGCCGCCTGCGAGGTCGTCACGGGGATGGAATTCAACGGCATGTCGACCAGACTGGTGATGCCGCCGGCAGCGGCCGCCCGTGTCGCCGTACGGAACCCTTCCCATTCGGTCCGGCCCGGCTCGTTGATGTGGACGTGACTGTCGACAAAACCCGGCATGACGACGAGGTCGCCCACATCGACGACGGGCAGACCCGCCTGCATCTCGGTCGGGACCACGACCTCACTGATCGTCTCGCCCCGCACGCCGACGGCCATGTCCCGCAAGCCTGACGGGCCAAAGACCCGCGTGCTGCGCAGGTACCACTCCGTGATGGCCATGTTCGTTCCTCCCGATGGGCCACACCGGCCTCAGATCGAGCAACCGGTCGGCAGATACGGACCTTAGTCCAGCTTGGCGCCGGAGTCGATCCAGCGTCCCAGGGTTTGCCGCTCCGCTTCCGTGATCCCGGTCTTATTGGCGAAAGGCATGGTCTTGGTATCCACGGCCTGCATCTTGATCCGCCCCGCATTGGCCTGGATCAGTTCCGGCGTATCCAGGCGCATCCCCGCGGGCGCAACGGTGAACGTGTCGTCCGTCGGCTTGGCGGCATGGCAGGTGGTGCAGCGTTGTTTGATGATCGCCTGGGCCTCGGCAAAATGGACGGGCGTGACGGTGGCATGACTGACCATCGCCCCATGGCTGCCGGCGGCGATGTTCGCCGTCGCCGCCCCGGCGGCCGGCGGCCGGGGTGCGGTGATGATGTACATCGCCAGCACGGCGGCCGCTCCGGTGGCCAGCGAAGCAGGCAGCCAGGCCTTGAAGGTCTCGCTGATGTTCATGAAGTGCTTGACCAGGGCTGCGGCCACCATCAGCACGCCGAGGATGACCCAGTTCCACTCGTTCCCGTAGGTGCTGGGGAAGTGATTGCTGATCATGATGAAAACGACGGGGTAGGTGAAGTAGTTGTTATGGCGGGACCGCATGCGGGCCTTGAGACCCGGCGCCGGATCGTAGGCCAGCCCGGCCTTGACCGCCGCAACGATCTTCCGTTGGCCAGGGATGATCCGGGCCCAGACGTTGCCGACCATCATCGTGCCGATGATCGCCCCGACGTGGATGTAAGCCGCCCGCCCGGTAAAGACGTGGGTCAGCACGTAGGTGATGCCGAGGAGGTAGAGCGCCGTCAGCGAGGCTGACAGCTTCGTTTTCTCACCCAATGGCGAGGCCCAGAGTGTGTCGTAAAACAGCCAGGAGACCACCAGCGAGCCGATGCCGATGGCGATCGCCACTGCACCGCTGATATCAGCGATGGCCGGGTCAACGAGGAAGGCCTTGCCACCGAGGTAGTAGACGACCATCAGCAGGGAAAAGCCCGAGAGCCAGGTCGCATAGGCTTCCCACATGAACCAGTGCAGGGGCTCAGGCAGGGCACCCGGTTGTAGCTTGCGCTTGACGACATGCCAATAGCCGCCACCATGGACCATCATCACCTCGCCCTCTTCACCGGGCTTGGCGTCCGGTCCCTTGACCAGGTGGTTTTCCAGCCAGATGAAAAAGAGCGACGAGCCGATCCACATGATGCCGGCGATCACGTGGAACCACCGGACGATCAGATTCAGCCATTCGGACAGGAGGGGATCCAAAAAAAACTCCTTCTCGGTGAGGACGCTCTAGGTGCCGAGCTCTTGCGAGCGGGACGGCGTGGCCATCGCTTCGGCAAAGGCCCGGACGAGGTTCTCCGCCACAAAAAACCGATACACACCCGTACTGCGGACGTCGTCGATCGGCGTGATGTCCGCCCGCAACGCCGCCATGGGATCGGCGCCTGATAAGAGCGCCGCACAGGTCCCGGGCAAAGCCATGACAATCGGCCCGACCGACGCCATGCCCAGGCGGACAGTCGCACCATCCCGGTAGCCGGCAAAGGCAACTTTGGAAATGGCCTGAGCCCGTCTGGTCCCGACCTTACGATACTGCTGAACGGCACCCGGCGCCGTCCTGGGCACCCAAATGGCCGTGATCAGCTCATCGGCGGCCATCACCGTCTGACGGTAGCCGGGATAAAATTCGCCGAGCGGCACCTGGCGTGTGCCACGCACCGACGTCAGCTCGACTTCCGCCCCATAGGCCAGCAGCACGGGCAGGCTGTCCGCCGCCGGTGAGCCGTTCGCCACGTTGCCGCCGAGGGTGCCCCGCACCTGGATCTGCCAGGCTCCGACCAGCCGGGACATCTCCTGCAGCATCGGCCACGGGTTGAACCGGTCGTCTTCCATGATCTGGCGATAGGTCACGCCGGCCCCGATGCGGATCCCGTCGGGACCCGGCTCAATCACTTTCAGAACGGTGACCCGGGACAAATCGATGACGTGGGCGTCTTTGTCCGGGTGGGCATGATTCCCGACCATCCAGTCCGTGCCACCGGCCAGGAGGATCGGGCGTGACGGCGCTGCCGCCAGCTCAGCGAGCAGTGCCGGTAAATCTTTCGGTTGGCTGAAACTCATCCTTCGGCCGCCTTTTTGATCGCATTGACGATGCGCTGATAGCCGGTGCAGCGGCAAAGGTTGCCGGCGATGGCCTCCCGGATGGCCCCGTCGTCCGGCTGCGGATTGCGCTCCAGCAGGGCATGGGCGGAAATCAGCATGCCCGGGGTGCAGATGCCGCACTGGGCGCCGCCTTCCGAGATGAAGCAGCTCTGCAGCGGCAGCAACCGCTCCGGCGTACCGAGCCCTTCGATGGTCAGGACGGCCCGACCAAAGGTCTGGGCGACAGGGACAAGGCAGCTGTTCACGGGTTCGCCGTCCAGCAGCACGGTGCAGGAGCCGCATTCGCCTTCGCCGCACCCTTCTTTGGTGCCGGTCAGGAGCAGTTCTTCCCGCAGGACGTCGATAAGCCGGGTCAGGGGCGCTGCCATGACGGTGACCTCGCGGCCGTTGACTTTCAGGCTAGGCACGGTACACCTCCAGCAGTCGTTCAGGGGTCAAAGGCAAGCTATCCGGGCATACGCCGATCGCTTGTTCGATGGCAGCGGCCAGGGCCGGGGCCCCGCCATCCATCGGCAGTTCGCCGACGCCCTTGGCACCGAAGGGACCGCCCGAAAAGGGCTCCTCGATCAGGAACGTGTGGAACGGCGGCGCATCCAGCGCCGTGGGGATGATGTAATTGGTGATGCGGTTGTTCTTGATCAGGCCCTTGTCCCAGACGACCTCTTCGCAGAGCGCCCAGCCGATGGCCTGCAGCGTGCCGCCTTCGATCTGACCGGCGCACATCACCGGATGGATGGCTTTGCCGATGTCCTGGGCGGCCCAGAAATCCACGACGGTCACTTCCATCGTGTCGAGATCAACCTCGACCTCGGCGATATCCGCACCCCAGGAGAAGCAGGGATAGGCGTCACCGGAATAGGTGTCGTCATCCCATTGATTGGTGCCGGGCGGGACGTATTGCAGCAGGACCGAAATGGGGCCCTGTGCGAGGGCCTTGTCCGCAGCCTGCGCCCAGTCGCCTTCCGGTGTCAGCTCACGCACCTTGGCGGCGACCTCGGCAGCGGCATCGGCAACGATACTGCCGACGACCATCGTCGTTCGGGAGGCGACCGTGGGACCCGAGTCGGGCACGCCGTGGGTGTCGACGGGGTGCACGTCCACCATGTCCAAGGGCAGTTTGGCGGCATCGGCCGCCATCTGGGCAAAGACCGTCTCGGTGCCCTGGCCGATGTCCGTGCTGCCGCTGCGGACCATCAGGCGCCCGCCGGGCTGCAGATCGACCTGAACCTTGCCCTTGAGGCGGGCCTCGCCGGAGCCCGTGAAGCCGGCCCCGTGGAAGAACGTGGCAATCCCGATCCCCCGCCGGATCCGGCCGGTCTGGGGCTGGGCGTATTCCTTGCGCTTCGACCAGTAGCCGGAGGCCATGACGGCCGCCTCGACACAGGCTTCACTGCCCACGGATTCCTTGAGCAATTGGCCCGTGGCCGTCGTGTCACCGAGCGTGTAAAGATTCTTTTCCCGCACGGCGAGCGGATCCAGGTCCAGGGTGCGGGCGATCTTGTCCATGTGGCGCTCGATCGCCCAGATCGTCTGAGGGGCACCAAACCCGCGGAACGCCCCGTTCGGCGGCGTGTTCGTGGCGACGGCGGTAGAGTGGATCTCGATTGCCGGGCACCGGTAAGCGCCACTGGCATGCAGCGTGCCCCGGCTGAGCACCACAGGCGTCAGCGTGCAGTAAGCGCCGCCGTCCATGAGCACCGTGACGTCCATTGCCGTCAGGGTGCCATCCTTTTTGACGCCCGTCCTGTAGGTCATCCGGGCGGGATGGCGCTTGGTCGTCGCCTCGATGTCCTCTTCCCGGCCGTAGATGATCTTGACGGGACGTCCGGCCTTCAGGGCCAGCAGTGCCGCATGGCAGGCGATGAGGGAGGGATATTCCTCTTTGCCGCCAAAGCCGCCACCGGTGACGTTCTGAATGACCCGCACTTTGTCTTCGGTCAGGTTGAAGACCCGTTTCATCGCTTTGTGGATGTAATAGGGGCATTGCAGCGAGCCTTGCACGGTGGCAGTGCCGTCCTGCTCGATCCAGGCGATCATTCCCTGCGGTTCGATGTAGATGTGCTCCTGATGGCCCACCTCATAGGTGCCTTCGACGATGACGTCCGCCTCAGCGAACCCCTCGGCCAGCGAGCCCCGTTTGATCGAGTACCGCTTGAAGACGTTGTCTTTCCCAAAGATCGGCTGGGCCGGGTTCAGAGCCTCGTCGAGGGTCAGGATCGGCGTCTCGGCGTCGATGATCACCTCGATGGCGGCGACGGCGGCAGCCAAGTGTTCCTTGGTCTCCGCGGCTACGAGCAGGATCGGCTCGTAGGCGTGACGGATGATGCCATCAGCCAGGCAGGGCTGATCGTCTTCGAGCGTCGTGATGATGTTTTCGCCCGGGATGTCTTTGGCGGTCACGACGGTCACCTGGGACCAGTCGAAGGCAGGATTGAACCGGATCTCGCGGATGCGGCCGGCTGCAACGCGACTGCGCACGGTGGCCCCGTGCCACATACCCGGCATCGTCAGATCATCGACGTAGCGGGCTGTTCCCAGCACCTTGGCCACGCCGTCGACGCGAGGCGGCGATTGTCCCACCGTCATACTGCTCTCCTTACCGCTTCTGGGGTGTTCCAGTTGTGCAGAATACCCGGATCGGGGACTGCCACGAAATGCCCTGCAGCATGATGCAGGGCATCTCTCAGTGAGGCGACACCATCCAGGTCCAGGTCAAACATCACGGGGTGACCGCCTTTGCCGTCAAAGGTCGGCTTGGTGAATGGCGGCCGGTAGGCAGCCAGAAGAGTTTGCACGGTCGCCACCTGGACGTCCGGACAGTCGACGGGCAGCAGGGCGATGGGTCCGCCGCCGATGAAGGATTGGGTCTGGCGAATCGTGTCGATGGCTTCTCCGTCCGGATCCGGCACGAGAAAGGCTTCAGCCCCTTCAGGCAGGGGTTGAAGCTCGCGCAGGGCCACCACCACCCGGGTCAGCCCCGCAGCGAGGAGGATCGCAGCCGTCCGCCAAGCCAGAGTCTGGCCATCCACGACGACGGTGGCCTTGGGCTGTCCCATCCGCCGGCCCTGTCCTGCTGCCAGGATCAGCCCCGTCACGGCAACGCCCCGATACGACCGGGCGCCGGCACGGCGGCTTTCAGGGAGATCAACTGGGCAGCGATGGCGACGGCAATCTCGGCGGGCAGGCGGGCCCCGATGTCGAGGCCAATCGGCATGACCAGGCGGCCGATCTGATCCGGTGCCAGGCCCCGCAGTTCCAACCGGGCTTTGATGCGCGCAGCCTTGGCCCGGCTGCCGACACCGCCGACGAACCCGAAGGCCTTCGGCAGCGCCACGGCGATCGCCATCTCGTCGAGCCGGTGGTCATGGGTCATGACCAGGCAGACATCCCGTGACCGGGGCACAAAGGGCATTTCGTCGGCCTCGGTATCGGCCAGCTCGCAGCCGGGAAAACGCTCGGTGGTGACCCATTCGGTCCGGGCATCCGTGACGTGGACCTGGTAGCTCAATGCCCGCAACTGAGGCGCCAGGGCGTGAGCAACGTGGCCGGCGCCGACGACCCAGGCCCGACCGACAGCCGGGAAACTTTCGATGAGCATCTGAGCCGAACCGCCGCAACACATGCCCAGATCCGGGCCGAGACGGGCACTCCAGGTAAATGGGGCCCGGACCATGCCGAGGACGGCTTTGGCCTGCCCAATCGCTTCCAGCTCAAGCTGCCCGCCACCGACGGTGCCCGCCATGTGGCCCGAAGAGGTCACGATGAGCTTTTGGCCTGGGGTGGCAGGGGCCGATCCCTGGCGGTCGAGCACGGTGACGACGACGACGTCCTCACCGGCTTCCAGCCGATCGGCAACGCTGCGCAAGAGCTGGGGATCCATGACCAGGATTTTAGCATTCTTTGACGTCCGGCACCGCCCAGGGACACCTTTCCAACGTCCGCATCCGCAGTCAGCGCAGCAGCAGCCCCGACAAAGGCCGCCCGACGGCGATACGATAGGGACATCCGCCGTAAACCTGATTGGTTGTCGGCGAGCCATCGGTTACGCCCAGGATGGACCCTTTTTCAATGCCTGCATCCCCCAGCCCGTCCGGCCGTGCGGCCAAACGTGTCAGTCCGCCGAACGAGGCCGGCACCCCCGTCTTGGTCTGGCAGGGAAAGGCACCGGCCTCCGTCTCGTCGGCCCTGCGCCTCTCGCCGCAAGCCAGTTGGGGTGCACGCACTACCACCACTGAAGCGGTCGGGAATCCGCAGCCGGCAGATGGATCTGATCACCTCATCCAGGGTGAAAACCTTGCTGTGCTCCAGCATCTGGCGGCAACCGGCTGGCGGGGCCAGGTCAAACTGGCCTACATCGATCCGCCGTTCGATTCCGGTGCCGACTATGCCCGACAGGTCCAGGCCCGCAGCGACTCAGGACAGCATGGGCCGGCCGTGCGTCAGGTCGCCTATCGGGACGTGTGGCAGCCGACAGACTACGTGCAGTTCATGTACGAACGGTTGCAAGCAATCTGGGCGTTGCTGGCTGACGACGGCAGCCTGTTCTTCCATTGCGATTACCGCCGGGCCCACCACATGCGCTGCCTGCTGGACGAGATCTTCGGGCCGGACCGCTTCCGCAATCAGATCGTCTGGGCCTACGGGACCAGCGCCCGCGGCGCCAAAGCGACAGCTGGACAGTTCGCCCGCAACCACGACGTCATCCTTTGGTATGGGAAGGGCCCGACCACGGCATTTGCACCGGTGCGCGTGGAGCGGCGAATCCAGACCGGCGAAGCCAAAGCCCGTGGCTTCCGCCAGGACGAGCAGGGAACCTGGTTCAAGACGGCCCCCCGCGGCGACTACACGGATGCAAGCATTGCCCGTCTGGAGTCCGAGGGCCGGATCTACCGCACCCGGACCGGGACCATCCGCATCAAATACCCACTTCGCAGCGAAGGCGATTGGGTGATCGAGGACGTGCTGGTCGGCGACGTCTGGACCGACATCCCCGATGCCATGCATGCCGGCAAACATGAACAGTTCAACTATCCGACCCGTAAGCCGGAAGCGCTGCTGGCACGGTTGATCCAGGCGGCGTCCAGCCCGGATGATCTGATTTTGGACTGTTTCAGCGGATCCGGATCCACCCTTGTCGCCGCCCAGCGCCTGGGCCGCCGCTGGATCGGGTGTGACGTCAGTCCGATCGCCATTCAGGTTGCCGCCAGTCGCCTGGCGATCGAACATCCCGCCACCGAAACGATCGGCAGACGCGGGCGATCGGCACCGGCCAGCAGTCGGCCAGGCATCCTCTGGGGCAGCAGCGGCGGGCATGTGGACTTGGCCCCCCTGTCGCTGCAATGGCGATCAGACCGGCATAGCGGCGTCCTCAACTCAGGCACCCTGACCATCAGCGCTCCGGATCTGCCTGCCGGCATGGATCAGGACTGGCGATCCACGATCGAAGCCGTGTACGTGGATCCTGCTTATGACGGCCAGCGTTTCCATCGGGCCATCGCGGACGTGCCCGTCGGGCACTATCGCTGCGTTCAGGGCACCTATACGGTTCCGCTGCCCGATCCCGCCGGGATGGTGTGCGTACAGGCCATCGACATCCGTGGTCAAGTATGGACAGGCAGTGTGGCGGGCGATCCGTGATGGCATGCGTGAACACCACACCAACATCAGAGGTTTCTTGTTCTCGGGCCCTGAGAGCGTTGGGGGCGCCACTCCTGGGGAGCCCGGTGGTTGAGACCAAGTTCCAGGCCTTAACCCAGCTCAGATTTTGCCGCTCCGCCGCTTCATAAGGCGCTTTCATCGGCGGCTTTAGGCACTTTTCCACAGCCGCTCACGTGAAATTTCCAGAGAAACCTCTGAGACTGCAGCCAACGTTAAGAAAATCGTAGGGGAAGCATCACCAGACCTTGGACAAGCATCGGTCACAAGGGGGTGATGAGTCACTCGGTACTTTCGGACGAGTGACGTTCGATGGGTGGAGGTTAACGAGATGACGCTTCGGATGAAGATGGCCGTGATGATGATCGGCATGACGATGACCGGGTGTGCCAGTGCACGTATGCCTGCCGCTGTCAGCATGCCCTTGTCCAGCACTTATGCTGCCAGCGTGCCCATGGCAAACGCCTATGGCGCCAAGTCGGGTCCGGACCTGAAAAAAGCCGATAAGATCATCCGCCAGAAGTTCGAAGCCAAGTTTGCTGACGTTGCGGACCTGAAGCTCGGCAAGGTGCGTGTGTGGGCCATCCCCGGCGAACGTGACTACTTCGCCTGGCGGGTCGAAGTCCTCAATATCAAGTCGGGCCTGCCGGAGTTTCGCGACCTGGCCGGCATCCAGCACATGGCTAGCGGCCGCACCATCGGCTCTCCCCCGGCTTCCCTCGACAAGCCCGAGTCGGTGGCGACCAGGGTCGCCCATCTCAAGGCCGGCGGCGGCAAGGCCGATTAGGGACATTCCTGCCTTTTCAGCACCAACCGGGTGCGAGCCTTGGCGGCCGCCAGAGCCATCGTCCGCCTTTGGCGGCCACGAAATCGCCGGCAGTGAGCAGCATTGAGGCTCGGACTGTGGCGTCCGTCAGGTGCGCAAGAAACAAGGCCGCCGCATTGCGTGGTGGC
>JACMPN010000035.1 GCA_014377495.1 Candidatus Sericytochromatia bacterium | reverse complement strand
GGAGGGCGCGCAGCAGGGCGGCCTCGTCGGTAATGTTCAGGTACGTCTCATATTGGCCGGCAAAGGACGCCTGCTCCATATCTTCGGCGGTCCCCGAAGACCGCACGGCGACGGCGTCAGCCCCCAGGGTGCGAAAGCCGGTGACGATTGCGGCCGCTACGTCCTCGGGCAGCGGCAACTCTTCCAGCAGCTTGCGCACCAGGACCAATTCAGCGGTGCGGTCCTCTTCCACAGCCACGGCCAGGACTGCGGCGACGGCTGCCGTGAGGAGGGGATGCGCCAGCATGCGGCTGTAGGCTGCCGTCGTGACGACGTAGGCCTCGGGCACGGGCAGCCCATGATGGGTCATGTCGGCCAAAGACAGCGCTTTGCGGCCGACCAGGCGGACCAGTCCGTCGACCGACGCAGATCCGGGCTCGACCGGCGGCAGATCCGGTAGGGCAATGACCAATGCGGAATCAAGCCCTTGCAACACGGACGTGCTCATGTCGGTGGAGTCTCCTGAGACGCTGTAGGCGGCGATGATCGGCCTCATCGGTCCCTTGCACTATACCCGTACTCACAACCGTGGGACAGGCGGACCCAGCACGGCAAAAAACGCCCGACCATCAATGACCGGGCGCTTCTGTCGGATTTGGCGGCGAGCAGGATTTGCCTACCCGGCCTGCCAGGCGTCCATGACCGGGTCCTTGCTGAAAAATCTGTAGGGCAGGTCGCCGCCCGATTGCCGGTGGAGGCCTGCATGGCGGCGGCATCCTCGCCCAAGGTGCCTTCGGCCGGCAATCACAGCATGCAGATGAAGCCGGGGCCCGGGGCACCGGACCGATGCTTGGCCGTGTATTCCGCCAATCCGGCCATGGCAAACCCGGTGCATGAGCCGACCGCCCCCTGATCCCGTACGGGTGTCTGTGCCAAAGGCAGATTGACACGTCCCGGCAACGCGGCACTGACCTCGCCCAGGATCACCCGGACATGCGGCGTCTGGGCATTGAACCGCAGCCCGAACCGGCGATTTATCCACAGGGCCATCGGGGAGCTGCCTTCCAGAAACAGGGATGGGGCGGCGGTCAGAGCGGTGTCGGCCATGTCTATCAACCAAACCTCATCGCTGCTGAGGCGGCAATATGGCGAAGGCATTGCGCCGCAGTGACAACCAGAGATTGTCGATGTGGCAGGAACCGTTTTGGCCAAACCGATCGCGTGCTCGAACACCCCTACCAGACATCGACCAGGAACGACCGGCAGAGACATGTCGGAATGCCTTGTCGGCACGGGTGTTCCGGCCTATGCTGGGCGCATCGCCGCCCATTGCCAGCGCCTGATGGTGGCCCGCAAAGGATACCGATGGGCAGCTCGATCATCCCCAACAGCATTTGCCTGGCCGGTCCCGACGGTGCCGGCAAGACCACCCAGGCGGACCGGTTGGCCAAGCACCTTGAGGCACTCGGGCGAGCGACCCGCATGTGTACCATCTGGGACATGCTCGATCAGGCGGCTGCAGGCTCATTGCCCTTTCGCTCCAAATCCGAGATCGACAGCTTCCTTGGCAGCGTGCATGCCAACGCCCGGGCGATGTTCCTGCACATGGCCATGCGGGAGGCCCTTGACCGGGCCCTCGATGACCGTGGCGACCGGACGCTGATCGTCGTCGGTTATTGGCCCAAGTACAACGCCTCCGAACGGATCTACGGTGCCGACACCGGACTGCTCGATGCCCTGGGCACCTCGTTTCCGGAGCTGGATCTGCTGCTCTACCTCGATCTCGACCCGGCGACGGCCCTCAGGCGAAAGGAAACGATTTCGGGCTACGAAAGCGCCGGCAAGGGCCGGGACGGATTTCTACCGTTCCAGGCGAAAGCACAGGCCGCCATGGCCGAGCTGCGGACCCGCTTTGGCGGGGAGCGGTGGCAACTGGTCGACGGCCGGGCGGATGCCGACACTGTCAGCCAAGAGGTCACGGCCCGTGTCGATGCCTGGCGCCTGGGCACAGCACCGGTTTGACCGGCTGAAGGGTAGACACCGTGGTCATCGTGATCAATCCCCACGCCCATGGCGGCACCGGCCTGAAACGCTGGCGGGCTATCGCCCCCGGCGTGCGTGAACGCTGGCCTTACGAATGCATCATTCCGGAAACGGCGGACGAGGCGCGGACACAGGTCGCAGAAGCCGCCAGCCGGGGCACGGGGGTGATCATCGCCGGCGGTGGGGATGGTTGCGTCAATCTGGTCCTGAACACCATCATGGACCCCGAGACCGATGCCCCCCGCTGGTCTGTCGCCATCGGCGCTTTGGGCCTGGGCAGTTCCAACGACTTTCACAAGCCCCGACTGCCGGACAACGACGTCGGTGGCGTCCCGATCAAGCTCGACCCGCTCCTGGGCGGCCTCGTCGACGTGGGCCGGGCGGATTGGCTCGACCCCGACGGTGAGCCGCATACCAGCTACTTCTTGCTCAATAGCAGCCTTGGTGCGACGGCCAAAGGCAATTACGCCTTCAATCAGGCGTCCGGTGTGCAGGCCTGGCTGAAAAAAGTGAACACGAACCTGGCCATCCAGTGGGGCTCAGCGGCGGCCATCCTGCAATTCGCCAATGTCCCGGCCCGGATGGAGATCGATGGTCACCCTGTGGAGATCCCGGCGATCAGCAATTTGGGCGTGATCAAGCGGGTCTATTTCTGTGGCGGCATGCGGTACGACACGCCGGTGCGGGACGACGATGGCTATTTCGACGTCAATTTGCTCGCCGGAATGGATCGGGTGGGGTTCCTCACCGCGATCTCGGCCATCTCGGCTGGCAAGTTCCTGGGCCAGCCTGGGGCCCGTCACTGGCGTGCCAAGCACGTGCGGGTCATTCCCGAGCAGCCGACTGTTCTGGAACTGGATGGCGAGGTATACCCTGTCAAAGAGGTCAGCTGGCGGGTCATCCCGAAAGCGGTCCGCGTCTGCGGCTAACGCCGTCACCTGTCATGAGGAACGCCGAAGATGAAGACCACGCAACGCATCGCCATCACCGGCACAGATGAGACGGGCAAGACGACGGTCGTGCGGCTGATCCGGGACCGCTTCCATGATCAACCCCACGTCGTGCAGGCCTTCCGGGCCCCGCAGTATCACGAAAACCCAGACTTGCCCTTCGGTCGGCTTTCGGCGATCATCGACGCCGTCAGTGAATGTGCCGATCGGGAAAAGAACCTGGGCCTGAAAGCCACCGCCCTGTTTCTGTCGATGACCCTGTACGGCGATGTCGAACGCCATGTGGCGGCAGCCTATGCCCCGGACTATATGGTCACCGAACGGCAGTGTCTGGCAGACAGCCTGACCTATGCCAAGTTCTATTTGCCGCTGCTCCAGGCGGCTCTGGATCAGACGGCCCTGGAACCAGTACTGAGGGCGGGTCTGGCACCGTTGGGCGCCGATGCCCTGGATCACCTCATCACCTGGCTACACGTGTTTCAGGCCCGCGAAGGTCACGCTCCCGTCGGCTTTTGGGAGCTGCCGCTGTACATGCGGGACCTGTTCTCGACGCCGGCCGAAACGCTCATCGGTCGCCTGCAGGCGCTGTACCACGCCGATATCCCGGATCGGATCGTCCTGCTCACCGTCAGCCAGGATAGCCTGACCGAACGCCTGACTGAAAAGCTGAAAGGCTCGGCACCCAGGGAGTTGCACGAGCACACCCAGGTCCTGGCAATGTTCCAGTCCGCACTCGGCCAGTGCTGCCAACTGCTGAAACAGGTCAAACCTGCGTTGATCGTCGATGTGCTCGATACGAGCGAGCAGTCGCCGGCAGAAAGCCGGGATGCCGTGCTGGCGCTGGTGGGCATTCCCGGCTGAGCGGGACGCCGACCGGATCAGGTCCGGGGCGGCGGCACGTGCGAGTTATCGCAAAACGGGCCGATCGACGATTTGCCGCAGCCACAGACCTTGACGGTTCGGGGGGTGGGCAGAAATGTCCGCCAGGGCGAGATGCCCGTCCCACCATGGGAGCCGTCGCAGTATGGCTTGGTCTTGGACCGGCCGCAGGCGCAATACAGCACCTCGCCGGCCTTTTCGTCGATGATGTAAAACGGTTCCTTCATGAGACCTCCAGGCACCAGGCCACTGTTTCGTCCAGGCTCTCTTCCCATTGGCGCTCCGGCACGTACCCGAGCTGGTGCCTGGCCTTTTGAATGCTAAATCCCGACTGCCGATGCAGCATCGCCACGGTGAAGGCCGACAACGGCGGGGGACCCGGCCGCCGCAGTAATCGCCAGGTCGCCTCGATCGTTTTGGCCATGCCCATCGCCACACCAAAAGAAACACTCTTGGCCGGTGCCGGCACGCCGAGCTTGGCGCTGATATTGGCAACCAGTTGTCTGATCGTCAGTACCCGTCCGTCACCCAGGTGATAGGCCTGGCCGACGGCGGCATCGACCGTCAGGGCCAAATAGATGCCCTCGGCACAGTTGGCCACGTGCAGGCAGCCGGTGTCGAACATGCCACCGCCAATATGGGCTTTCAACTTGCCCTCGCGCAACAGCATGATGACCGGCGGCAGCGAGCGGCGATCTCCAGGGCCGTAGACGAATCCGGGGCGCACGACTGTCACCGGCAGTCCCGCCCGACCAGCCGCCCAGACAGCCTCTTCGGCCAGTCGCTTCGTCTCGCAATAGGCATGGGGCGACACCCGCATCGGTGTCGACTCGTCGGCATCCTGATAGTCCTTGTCGAACCCGTAGACGGCCTGGGAACTGACATGCACGAATCGCCGGACGCGTAGGTCACGGGCCGCTGCCAGCATCCGTTCGGTACCGGCGATGGTCGTCCGCCCCATGGACCGGGTGTCATGGTGCATCTCCATGTCGGCGGCACAGTGGACGATGGCATCGACCTGCGGCAGCGGGGGCAGGTCCTGGCTGAGATCTCCCTGGATCACCGTCACCCGCCCCTGATGCCGGGGCCAGAGCCGGTGCGGCGAGCGGGCCAACAGGGAAACCTGCCAACCAGCGCTCAGCAGACGATCGATCGTGTGTCCCCCGATGAAACCGGTGCCACCGGTGACGAGTGCGTGGCTCATGCGTGGGCGGTGGCAACCACGGGTAGATCATAGACGGCTGCCTGCAAGCCGATCAGCCGACGGGCGCTCTCCATCGGCAACACGCCGGTCCCGATCTTCAGCAGCCCGATCAGGAGCCGTAAGGCCCGTTTTTCCCAGGGTTTGGCGATCAACATGTCGCGATCCAGGACATGGCTCAGGAATTTGGTTGAGCTGTTGCGGTTGATCCGCTTGGCGACTTTGACGAGCTTGGTGTACACCTTGCGCAACGCAGGCCCGTCCACCGGGTCGGCCATCATTTTATGCACCTGATGGTCGAAAATCTGCACATGCCAGTCTTCGTCCTCGACGACCCGTTTGAGGATGGCGTAGGTCTCGGGATCTTTGTACTTGGCCAAGTCTCGCCAGATGTGGAACTCGTGGATCGCCCGCTTTTCACTGAGGTCCTTGAAGGCCAGCTGCACGAACAGGTTCTGTTTGTTCGTGAACAGGGTTGGCCCCGTCAAATCCTCGATCACGTCGCCGACGAGGATGCCGGCATCCCAAAAACCGGCCGCCAATTGGACGAGGGCGTCCATTTCCAGCGGTGGGGCCGTGATCGGCTCGTTCTTGAAGGTGAGCGCCAGGCGGAAGTATTTGCCGTGATTTTGCTCATCAGCAAAATGCTGCTGCATGAGCAGTCGCAGCTCCGTGTCTGCCACCAATTCGGTCTGATCAAACCAGGGAAACCGCTGGTGAAACTCTTCGCCGCCCAGATACATGCGCAGCAAAACTGCATGGGCCTGCGGACTGTCAATAAACATCCGGTAGAGCCACTTGGTCAGGCGGTGTTCAATGGCGTTCACCCAGGGAACCTCACGTGCAGCAGGCGTGTCGTTGTCGATATTGTACCCGAGTACGGCGGCTTCCCTACATCCTGGACCAAGCTGCAATTCCGGATGGTGGTCCTGGCATAAATCCTGCCAACCGGCGCCGTTTGTGCAACGCTGTTACCAGCCACATCACTGCTGACCGTTCGTCCCACGCGCCACCTCAGGATCGCACCATGACCGCTTCATCCCACCAGCTCAGCGCACTGGCCGAAGTACGGGCCATCGACGCTTTGACGGCCGGTTTTCCCCGTCACCCGGATCAGTGGAACGCCCCCCATACGAGCGATGCCGAAATCGTTCGTCTGCAGCCATTGGGTAGCGACACCTACCTGGCAGCAACGATCGACGGGATCACCAGTGAGATCACCGGCGGCTTTTATCGGGATCTCTATACCGCCGGCTGGGTGCTCGTCCAAGCCAACCTCAGCGATCTCGCCGCCGTCGGTGCGGCCCCGATCGGCCTGATGCTGGCCCTTTCGCTGAACACGTCCATCTCCGACAATGCCCGGCTCAGCCAGGGGATCACGGATGCCCTCGTCGCCAGCGGCGTACCCGTGCTGGGCGGTGATCTCAATGACAGTCAGGCGCCCAGCCTCACGGCCTGCGCCATCGGGCTCGTACAGGGCCGGGTCGTCACCCGTATCGGCATCCAACCCGGCGATACCTTGTGGACGACGGGCCCGCTGGGCACCGGCAATGCCCTGGCGATCGTGCGGATGATGGGCTTGCCCGATGGTCTCTGTCCGGAAGCGGCCTACCGGCCACAGGCCCGGCTTACCATCGGGGCCTCGGTGCGGCCGTTTGCCAAGGCGATGATGGATACCAGCGATGGTCCGATGAGCACCCTGGATCACCTGGCCCGGTTGAACAATGTCGGCTGGGCGGTGGGGTTTGATGCTGACGCACTGGTCGAGACGACGGTCCTTCAGGCGTTCCGGTCCGCCGGTTTGCCCGTCTGGCCTCTCCTTTGCGGTGAGCATGGCGAGTACGAGCTGCTGATCGCCGTAGACCCGGCCGACGAAGCGGCACTGCGGGCGATCGCTCCGACGGCAGTCAAACTGGCCACAGCCACCACCGAGCCCGGCATCACCCTGCACCTGCCGGACGGTCGGACGCTGGCGTTCGAGGGTGATTTCATCCGCAACCTGGCAGCGCGGACCAATGGCGACTGGGCAGCCTACGCGGCTGAATTCCAGGCATATGGCGCCCGACTAGGGCTTGGCTGAGGCCCGGAAGCCATCATGCGCATGATACGGATCCTCGTCACCGGAGCGAGCGGTTACTTCGGCCGGGTGATCGTGCCCTCGTTGCTGGCCCTGCCCAACGTCGCCCATGTCATCGCTACCGACCTGGCACCGTATGCGCCGATGCCCAACGTGACGACCCATGCCCTCTGGCACTACAAGTCGCTGGATCTCTCCCGGGCAACGATTGCGGACATCGAGCCGTTGCTGGAGGGGATTGACGTGGTCGTCCACCTGGCGTTCCAGATGCTGTCAAAGCCCGGCGTCGACAGCACCTTGATAAACAGTGAGGGCCAGACGACCTTTCTCAGCCTTGCCACGCGCAAGGTCCGGCGGGTGATCGTGGCCAGTGCCGCTGCCGCTTATGGTTTCGACCCCGCCCGGGACCCGATCAACGGGCGCATTACGGAAGACTCGACTCTGGCAGCCACCTTGGGTGTGCCGTATGCCGAACAGAAACAGGCCTTGGAGTGGGAACTTGATCGCCTCCAGCGGGAAACGGCCTGTACGATCGTGCGGCTGAGGCCGACCAATGTGGCCGGTCCGTCCGTGGACTTTGCCCGAATCGCCCACCTGCGGGGTAAGATCCAGCTCGCGCCGTGGGTCCGGCATCCGTTGCGTCAGCAATTGCTTCACGAAGACGATTTGGCCTCGGCCGTGCGGACGGCTTTGACGGCACCGGCGGGTGCCTATAACCTGGCCCCGGACGATTGGCTGACCCTGCGTGAAGTGGCGCTGCTGCTCGGCCAGCGGTATGTCGAGCTGCCCTCCTGGCTATTGCGGCCGGTGGTGAATCTTGCCTGGCGCATGGGTCAAAGCGTGTTCGATGCCTCGTGGCTGGCGTTTTTGGAGCACCCGCCGCTGATCCTCGCCAACGAGCGCTTGAAGTCCCTGGACTGGCGACCGACCCACTCGACCGCCGGCACGTTGGAGAGCCTGTTGTCCGTTCCAGTGCCGCAACGGCTTTAAGCCGCTGGCACCGTGAGAGCCAGGACCGGCGCACTACCTTTGGCGTGCAGTGAGCCGGCTTATTACGGTTTCACCAAACGACAACTGGCTCTTAACTGTAAGGCAATGCAGCCCTGTCATGATGGGGTGATTATGTCCTAGATCAGCCTCTCAGGCGTCCCGACTGTGGAGATTTCAATGGCCGATATCACGCCCAATGACGTGCAGACCACCCGCAAAGGCCGGTTGGCCCACGATGTGTCAGAAGCACTGGGCAACGTGCCCACCGTGCGGCTGAACCGGATTAGCCCTATCTGCAGGCGCCATGACCTGTACTTGAAACTGGAAGCATGCAATCCGGGCGGCAGCATCAAAGACAAAAATGCCGCCTTCCTGATCCAGGAAGCCGAGTCCAGCGGTCTGCTGACGGCGGACGGGACCATCGTCGAATCCAGTTCCGGCAATTTCGGCATCGGGCTGGCCATGATCGGCGCCTCCCGTGGCTATCGGGTGGTCATCGTCGTCGACGCCAAGACCGCCCCACCCATGCGCCGCATGTTGCAGGCCTACGGTGCGGAACTGGTGGACGTGCCTTTGTCGGCAGCCGACTCCCAGGGCTCGATGCAGGAGGCCCGCATGCGCAAGGCCGCCGAACTGGCCCAAAGCATCACTGGAGCCTGGTATCCCTGCCAGCACCTCAATCCCCTGAACCCGTCGGCCCACTCCCTGTGGACGGCCAAGGAGATCGAAACGACCTTTGACGGTGCCCCTGACGCCATCGTCATCGGGATCAGCACGGCCGGCCAGTTGGCCGGTATCGCCAAGTACTTCCGCCGGCACTATGCGGGCGTCCGGATCATCGGCGTCGACGTGGCCGGTTCGGGCATCCTCGGCACGCCCCGCCATCCCTACAAGATGACCGGACTGGGGCTGTCCTTCGTGCCGCCGAATTTCGACGTCAACCTGCTCGATGCGGCCTATGGCATCAGTGATCAGCTTGCCTTTTCGGTCTGCCACGCCATGGCCAAGCGTGAAGGGCTGCTGCTCGGCGCCTCCACGGGTGCGATCGTCGCCGCCGGTCTGGCCCAGGCCAGCCTGCTCGGCGGTCATCAGCAGATCCTGATGATCAATCCGGACAGCGGTGACCGTTATCTGGAAACCGTCTACGAACCGTCATGGCTGGCCGATCAAGGTATTTCTCTGCTGGCCGACACCGCCCTTGAAGCGGCGATCCTCGCCCTGGAGCCTGTTTCCCGGGCCACCCTGCGGGGTGACGGACGCCACCCGCAGGCCTGATCGGGCGGCCATGCCGGCTGCATCTGAGCTACACTCGCCTAGACACCGTCCCCATCCTCGCAAACCGGTAACCGCAGGCCCGCTGCGGACAGGCACATCCTCCGACCGCCATGACCACTCACGCCCAAGCCGCATCCCCCGCTGCAGAGCCCGCCATTAGCCAAAGGCAGCTCTGGCGCCAATTTCTGCCACTGTCGCTGACCGATGTGACGATGGCCTTTGGCGATCCATTGACGACGGCGACGATCGCCCACCTGCCCGACGCCAATGCCAACCTGGCGGCCGTCGGCGTAGCCAAGACCCTGGCGGTCTTTTTCGAGAGCCCGATCATCATGGTCCTCCATGCCTCGAATGCGCTGTCACCCTCGGCTCAGGCCCGGCAGGCGTTGTGGCGGTTCGTGCTGCT
>JACMPN010000346.1 GCA_014377495.1 Candidatus Sericytochromatia bacterium | reverse complement strand
CTCTATCTCTTCGTCCGGGGCATGGGCGACGATCCGCAGGCGCCGGCCAACGGCGCCTGGTCCGATCGCCCGCCGAAAGGCCGCATCCTGGCGCTTGATGCGGCATTGCAAGGGGCCCGATGATGACCATGGCTACAACCGCTGGACCGGCCCCGTTGAATGGTCTGGCCCCATTTCAGGATGCTCAGATCCTCAATGAGATCGATTGCCAGTTCGCCAAGGCGATGCTGGCCATGACAGGCGAAACCGGCCCCGAACTGGCGCTGGGCTTGGCGCTCGCCAGCCGGGCGCCGCAAAGCGGTCATGTCTGCCTCACCCTGTCCGCACTTTCCCGCACCGTCAGGGTGGAACCCCGACCTGGAGAGCCCGTGCCCGAGTTGCCCTGGCCCGAGCCGGAGGCCTGTCTGGCGGCCCTCAGGGCCAGTGCCCTTGTAGGGGATCCCGCCAGCACGGGCACGCCGCTCGTCTTGGACGGGGACCGGCTCTACCTGCGCCGGTTCTGGGTCTATCAGGCGCAACTGGCCAAAGCGTTAAGCCTTAAGGCCGCTACGGCACAGGCGATCGATCCGGCTGCCCTGCAACGGGCCCTGTGGGCGCATTTCCCCCAGGACCCGGCCGCCGAGCCCAACCGTCAGCGCCTCGCCGCCCTGGTCGCCTGCCTGCACGGTCTGACGGTGATCACCGGTGGACCCGGCACCGGCAAGACGACGACCGTGACGCGTCTCCTCGGCCTGTTGCAGGATCTCGCCGGCACCGTGCCGCTGCGCATCGCCCTGGCCGCACCCACCGGCAAAGCTGCGGCCCGCTTGGCGGAGGCCATCCGCACGAATCGGGCCAAGCTACCGGAACACGTCCAGGCCCTGATCCCCACGGAGGCCACGACGATCCACCGCCTGCTGGGCTTTCAGCGCCGCACGCCGGCCCATTTTTACCATGACCGGGCGAACCCCCTGCCCTATGACGTGATCATCGTCGACGAAGCCTCGATGATCCCCCTGGCCCTGATGGCCAAGCTGGTGGACGCCGTGCCGCCCCAGGCCCGCCTGATCTTCCTGGGCGATCAGGACCAGCTCGCCTCGGTGGAAGCGGGGGCCGTGCTGCGGGACCTCTGCCCGCCGGGTGACGGACGGGCCTTCGGCTTTTCCGTGGCGTTCGGCACGCTGCTCCGTCAGGTCTGGCCCGATGTGCCGGCCTCCTTCATCTCGGACGTCGCCGAGCCGGGCTTGCGGGACTGCGTCGTCCACCTGACGGTCAGCCACCGCTTTGGTGCCGATAGCGGCATCGGCCAATTGGCTCGGGCGATCAACAGCCAGGATGTCGATGCGGTCCTCCGGATCCTGCGGGCCGGCACGTCAGGCGTCACGTTCATCGAAACTGCGGATGAAGCCGGCACCCTGCAGGCCTTACGCACGCTCACGTTGGAATTCGCCCCGGTGCCGCAGCGCGGCGATGATCCCGCCGCAGCCCTGACGGGACTGGACCGGTTTGCCGTGCTCAGTGCCCACCGCAACGGTGCTTTGGGCGTGGCGGGGCTGAACCGCACGCTGCAGGGCTGGCTGAAAGCGACAGGCAAGATCGACCCGGATGGGGAGTGGTTCATCGGACGGCCGGTCCTGATCACGGAGAACGACCGGGAACAGCAGCTCTTCAATGGCGACATCGGGCTCGTGCTGTCCGACGTGGATCGGCCGGCCCTGCGCCGGGTGTACTTTCCGTCCGCCGGCGAGCCGGGTTGGCGGGCGTTTGCACCGGGGCGTCTGCCGGCCCACGACTCCGCCTATGCCCTGACCATCCACAAAAGCCAGGGATCTGAGTTTCACCAGGTGGCCGTCGTCCTGCCCGGCCGGGAATCGCCCATCGTGACGAAGGAACTGCTGTACACGGCGATCACCCGGGCCAAGCATCACGTGACGGTGATCGGCTCGGCGGCTGTGTTGGCGTCAGCGATCCGGTCCAGTGTGCAACGGGCGTCAGGCCTGCAGGACCGGCTGTGGTGAGATGGCGTAACGGCCCTGGTCGTTACCGATGGTCGGATGTAGGGCCGCAAACGCAGTCCCACCGGGCGCCGGCACCATGGCAGTGCGCCCTCAACGCCGCTTCAGCCGACCGTATCAAAAATGGCCTGCAAGTTTCGTGGTGGCGGCGGCGAAAATAGCCCGATCCACCTGTGGGGGCTTCGGCACTGGCTCTGGACGCGAACCGGGCAAACGGGCTGGTCGCCATGGCCCGCAACGACGGCGGCACGTAGCCCGGATCGGTGACCGGTTGCCAGGAAAACGATTGCTTCAACCAATGCAATTGCCCAAGACCGGCGACAGCCACCGCCGAGCGCACGCCGATGCGTCCCAGATTCCAACGCTGCCTTTGACGAGAGCGACCCCGTGAAACACGCCGGACCGGCGGCCATTGCCTGCCTGGCTGACCTGCTGGATCAAATCTGCCTAGGGCTTGATCGTGGGGGCTTTGTAAGCGTCCCATGCCTGGATCAGGGCCTTGCGGTCGGCGAACGTGTATTCCTTGCCCAGGAAACGGACGGTTGAGGCCGACTTTGAGAGCGCAATGGCGCCCTTTGTCGCTGCGACGACGACCTCATCCTGTGGGCCATATAGCGACATCAGGAGATCGCCATCCACCCATTTGTCGGAGATGGTCTGACGGAACGGGACTTTCCCCTCGTAGATCACGGCATTTTCGGTGCCTTCGGCAAAGTAGGCCGCTGCCGAGCGATTGGTCGACCAGGAAGACAGCCCATGGACCGGCACCTTCATCTCGTGGGCGGCTTCGTTTTTCCACGCAGCGACGACTTCACCGACGGCATAGTCGCCCCGCACGCCCCGGTGGAGATGGAAGGCCTCGGGGACCGGTACGTTCATTTTTGCCGAAAGGCGTTCCCAGCGGAGTGCCCGGGTCGCTTTCAGGGTGACCATTTCATGATCGATCGTACTGACAGGCAACTCACCTTTGATGAAGACCCGGTGGAAGGATGTCAGTTGGTCGCTGCTGCCGTTGGCGGCGGCCGCCGTCCACTGTTTCACAAACCCTTTGACGTGGGCCGCCCGGTCTGCGTTGCCGGCAAGGTCCGCATAGAAGGCTTCGGTCTTCACGAACCCGTCGGCCTTGAAAAAGGAACCGTCTGCACTACCGAGGATTGCCGTATGCAATTTGCGGGTCAACGCATTGGCCGACGCCTCAGTCATCACGTTGGCCGAGGGTACGACCTTGCCGCCGCTCCGGGAAAGTTGGCTCAGCACCTGACAGTGCGTGGCGGAGCGGCCGAGGCGCTGGCCCAAAACGAGGGCATCCTTGGCGATCAGCTTGGTCAAGGCGCTACCGACGGTCTTGACGGCGGTGGGAACCAGGCCCCTTTCGGCCAGTGACAGGGTCTCGCAGACAGCTAGCGCCGCCATCCGCTCAATACCTGCCATGGAAGCCTCCCGAGACCTGAAACCGTGCCGGACATCGTCTGTCCCTGCGACCAGTATCGGCGATCGCTCCCGCTCAGCGGTTACAGTGGTGTTATTTTGCCGTTAAGAATAGACGGAGGGCTGGCGAATCGGTTCTGCATCGCTACGTTCAATGACGGCACCCGTCGATCAGGCCTGGTGACTATTACATGCCGTCTGGACCTGACCGTGCCGCCGCAAGGGGTCACGATTTCAAGAGCGGGGCCACGCGCTCCCGCAGTTGGCTCCCGTCGATGCTGCCTTCCCAGGTGTCGCGAATGATCCCTTGGCGATCGATGAGGAACGAGGTTGGGATCGAGCGGATCCCGCCATAGGCAGCCACCACCTCGGTGGTCGACGCCAGCACGGGATAGGACATCGGCATCGTCTTCAGGAACGGCAGGACGGCGCTCGCTCCGTCCTGGTCGACCGACACGCCGAGGATCTCGAAGCCTTTTGGCAGCAGGGCGTCACGGACACGGCCGAAATCGGGGATCTCCTCCCGACACGGCGGGCACCAGGTCGCCCAGAAGTTCACCAGGACGACTTTGCCCTTGTACTTGGACAGCTTCAGGTCCGCGCCCCCGACGTATTCCTTCAGGGCAAAATCAGGGGCGGGACGACCGACCTTGGCTGCTGACGAGTTGCCACCCGAAAAGAGGTACCAGGCCGCCGCCACGGCAAAGACCCCGAGGATGGGTTTGGTCAGGTCAGCCACTGCATTGTCCTCATTCATTGAGACGGGGTCGGGTCCCCAGGTTCCAAAAGTAGATCCTATGCGGAAGGCAGTAGGCGCTCAGTTATGCTGCGAGCGATCAAGGGGCGTGTGTAAGTGTCCAGCGTCCGATGGCGCTCCGTGCGACAACCCGATCACGTGATCGCCATTGGTGTCAGCCGCCTTGGATAGGAGACGCAGGTTGAATATAACCGGACTATTGGTGATTCCGTCGAGTGACCTCACCATCACATTCGGTATCGGCAATCAGCATGCCCCCGATGCACCGTGGGGCCGTGGCACCTTGATGGTCACTGCAGACGGCAGCTTGACCCTTGAAACGCGGAAAGGGGAGTTGCCTCAGGCTTGGGTAGGCCACACCGACAGGGCCACTGTCATTGCGCTGTTGGAAGCTGTGATCGCCGCTGATTTTCCGCAGTCCCACCCCACACCCTGCTGTCCGGCGCCAGCGTCACCGATCTCGTCGTCCTGACCGATACCGCCACGATCGACTGTCACTTCGCACTGGCTGGACGCGTTCAGTTGGTGGATAGCTTGACGAAAGTCGTTAGCGTTGATGCGGTGGTCGCTGGGATCGGTCATGTCCTGTTGCCGGTGTGAAGGCAAAGACAATTACAGAAATCAGGTTTTCCAACGACTGCGGGATACGCAAAAATGAGTTTGAGATGACAACCCGTTGCAAGCCCGGCTATGGTGAGCTGAGTGCTAGCCAAATATTCCGTATGTTGTATTAAGTAGGATCGATTTGAAATGCCGATACAAGACAACGCAATTCCCATTCAGTCTGGATTGTATGAAACAGTTGTAACGGGCTTGCATAGTCAGCGACTATCCGATGATAACGCTGTAATGTCGGCATTGGATCCGGGAGATGCCCATGTTTATTTGTCCAGGGCGATCTATGACTATTTGTCGCAGGCATTGCAGGGTGTTTCGGGTGGCGTTGAGGCACAGGTAGAGATATGCAATAAGCTTATCGACCTCATCGGCACAGAGGTTCCCTCTCGCGAGATTGGCAGCAATCAACATTTGCGGCCGCAAATGTTGATGGAAGTGTTGTCTCCCCATCTCATCGCAGCAGGCCCGACCGTGTCGAGTATCAGACCGACGACCCCATTGTCTCAGTCCAATTTGCTTGTAAACGGTGCTAGAGATTTGCGTATTGGTGCCGAGGTTGCCCAAGAGATCCCATCTGCTGATAGCGTGGACCTGCTTTGCTCGTTCATACTTTGGACTGGTTTCGTGCAACTTCGCTCGATCCTCCAACAGCACTGTAATCAGGGTAAGCGGTTGCGTATCATAACGACTACTTATATGGGGGTGACGGACTTACGGGCGCTCACAAAGCTGCAGGAGCTAGGCGCTGAGATCCGAATTTCTTATGATCGGCGCCATACACGTTTGCATGCGAAAGCTTGGTTGTTCAATCGGAATTCTGGATATTCGACGGCCTTTGTTGGATCATCGAATCTATCTAGGGCTGCCCTGGTGGATGGCATTGAGTGGAATGTGCGATTGTCAGAAGTTGAATCTCCACCAGTAATCGATAAATTTAAAGGAACATTTGAGACTTACTGGTCGGATGCAGAGTTTGCTCCGTTTGATGCGGAACGATTTCAGTCTGCCATTAAATCTGAGCAGTCATTGGGAGCAGGGGATTTAACCCCACTCGAAGTAAGGCCTTATCCTTTTCAACAAGAGATTTTAGACCGCCTCTGGGTCGAGCGTGACCTTCATGATCGGTGGAAAAATCTAGTTGTCGCAGCCACGGGGACCGGCAAGACGGTGATTGCCGCCATGGACTACGCCAGTTGTGTCAAACGTTTCGGTCCTTTGCGTGTCTTGTTTGTTGCCCATCGGGTTGAAATTCTTAAACAGAGCCGAAGCACGTTTCGACATGTATTGCGAAATGGATCGTTTGGCGAGCTATGGGTTAGCGGGCAACGCCCCCAGTCCTTCGAACATGTTTTTGCTGCCGTCCAATCCCTGAACCAGGCTGATCTAACCAGCATTCTTCCGGACGCGTTTGACGTCATCATTATTGATGAAGTGCATCATGCCGCTGCGGCAACTTATCAAACGCTCTTGACCCATTTTCGGCCACGTATATTGTTGGGCCTTACGGCGACGCCAGAGCGCACAGACGGTATCTCCATACTGGATTGGTTTGGAGGACGTATCGCTGCTGAGTTGCGTTTATGGGATGCGATCAGTCGGGGGTTACTGACACCATTCCTATATTTTGCATTAAGCGATGACACGGATTTGACGACCGTTGCATGGCGTTCTGGTCGTTATGACGTGCGTGAGTTGGAGAATCTTTATACAGGTGATCACGCTCGGGCCCGAATTATTGGACAAGCAGTACATGACTACATTCGGGTGCCCAAGGCGATGCGGGCATTGGGTTTTTGCGTCAGCGTGCGCCATGCCGAGTTCATGGCTGAAAGATTCTCTGAATTTGGTTATCAGGCAATTGCTCTTTCCGGTGATACCCCAGCGGAACAGCGCAGCCAGGCAATTGCAGATTTAGCCGCCGGCCGACTACAGGTTCTCTTTTCTGTCGATTTATTCAATGAGGGTGTCGATATTCCCTCTATAGATACGATTCTGTTGCTTCGCCCAACAGAGAGTGTCTTGCTGTTCTTGCAGCAGTTGGGGCGGGGGTTGAGACGTTCAAATGG
>JACMPN010000345.1 GCA_014377495.1 Candidatus Sericytochromatia bacterium | reverse complement strand
GGCGTCGTTCAGCTGCTTATCGAGCGTGGCAATGTCGGTGACCTGTGTGGTGCCCATAAACTCTCCTCAACGTTTCAATCACTCACGGGTCCGGCAATCCGGCAGTCGGACCAGCCCCGTGGTGAATGTCTGGTTTATTTGTTCTTACTAGATCAAATTACAGGATAGATCTTGTAAGATGTTCGAGTCAAGCCCTATTTGAATTCAGTCAGCTGAAAACCATCTCGCTACTGGCGGCGGGGACAAGCGACATGAGGGCGATGCTTCAGGCGACCAGGCTTTGGCTTGGTCCATCCCCGTCGGCCGCCGCGTGTCTCGGCCGGCGGGACGGGGAAAGTTGCGGGAACATTGGCGCCGGTGGTGAGGTCTATTGGAGAGGGCGGCGACCGCTTGTTCAGCGGCCATAGGCCGAGCGGGTCGACACGGCCCATAAACGTCCGATATTGCATCCCATTTGGAGCCCGCCCATGCAACTCAACCGTGCCTTTGCCTCGTTTGCCGCGAGCGCTCTGATTGCTGTCTCTGCCCTGTTCGTGCCGATGTCAGCGTCTGCCGATGCGGCCATGGACACCCTCGTCAAAGAGACCCTGGCTCTGGAACAGGCGGTCCAGCCGTCTGCGACGGCCGACTGGAAAGCGAAGCGTGGTGCCTGGATCGCCTCGGTCAAGGCCGCTGACGCACCGGCGAAACTGGCCGCAACCCTGATTGCGTTGGAACAGGACCTGGCGGCCAACCGGATGGAGCCCGCATGGTCGAAACAGCACGAGCCCTGGACGGCATCGTTGACCGGCACGCCCTCCATGCCGGTAGTCGCCGAAGCAATGGCGACCCTGATGCTGGCCGTCAAGAACGAGGCCATCGACGTGGCGTTCGCCGCCGAGATGGCAGCCTGGACGAAGGCCGTAACGGACGTCATGGTCCAATAGCCGCCGATACTGCCCTGTTGCAGGCCCAAGCCGCTACAAGCGCCTTGGGCCTGTTTTCATCCTGTGTCCGGATCCGCTGGCCGCTTGGGCTGCCAGCCAGCCCACGTAGGCGATGGCGGCATTTTCCGCCCAATGGGCGTCCATCCAGGGGGCCGTCCGTGGGGCTGATGGTGCCTGTAAAAAGCCGACATGGCCACCACGGTCCGTGAAAAGGGTCGTCATGTAGGGATTGTCCTCCAGCAACGCCGCCCGCTGCTCGAAGGGTTGCATGACGATCAGCGGGTCGTCCTTGGCATGGATCAGCAGGGACGGGACACGGATGGCGCCCAAGCCATCCCCGGTGCTGGCCTGCCGGTAGTAGTCGCCGACATCGGCGTATCCCCCCATGGGGGCGGTGATCAGCGCATCGAAGGCCCCGACGGTCCGTACCCCTAAGGCCTGGCGAAACCGGGTCATCTCATCGGGACTGTTCATGCCCAGCGCCAGCTTGCGGCGGAGCCGTTTTTTCATGCTGCGCAGGAAGTAGGCGTCGTATGTCCGGTTGAAGCCCTGCCGGAGCGCCATGCCCGACGCCGCCAGATCGATCGGCGGTGAGACCGCCACGCCGCCCAGAAGTCCGGGGGGCGGTGAGTCGCCGTAACTGCTGAGCAACCGCAGGACCTTGTTGGCACCGAGCGAGACCCCGATGATTACGATGGGCCAGGCGGCTTCGGCGGCGAGTTGGCGGACGACACTGTCGATGTCGGCGATCAGGCCGCCGTTGTACATCCGCAACGCCAGGTGCTCCGTGCCCCCGCAACTGCGGTAGTTCAGCCTGAGCGAGTGGTAGCCGGCGGCAAAGGCCTTGGTGGACAAGCCTTGGATGTAGTCGGTACCCACATGGCCTTCGAGGCCGGATAACAGGACGAGGAGCGGCCGGGTCAGGTCCGGATCGGCGGGATGGCGATGCAAAATCGCCGTCAGGCGGTCGCCGTCCGGCATGGTGAATTCGCGTGGCGTCGCCGCTGCCCGCCAAGCGGACTCCCGTTCAAACCGCCGCGGGAAGAGCGTGGCGAACACCGTTTGCAGGTGCCGATGGGGCAGCGCCGGGTGGGCCTGAAAGGCAGGGAAGTCGAACCTGGATGTCATCGGTGCAATCCTCCCTCGGAGCGGCGGGTTCGGGTGTGCCCGTCGGGATGATCCCATGTTGTGCCGCCGCCATGGCGTAGGCATCGATCAGGCTCCAGGTCATCCCGACGGCGTAGCCGGTCACCAGGCCGAGTGGGCCCGCCAGCAAGCTGGGCAGGGCAGCCCAAGGCTTGGTCGGGGAGACCTTGCCTGCCGTCCGGTTGGGCCTACTGGCCGCTGACGAGGGTCGACGCCGGGTACGGGTGTCTGACCCTCACCAGGACGGAAACGCTGAGAGACTATTCAATCAAGGACCAGTCGCCTGGCATTGCCCTACGGCGCCAGGCTCGGTCTCGTTGATTGCGATAGTCTCTCAGCGGCGCCGGCGGACTGGCGCTTTGAAGCCCTGGTGCCTCTGCCGGGAGACGGTGCCGCCCCGCTGGTTCTCGGCTTTGAACTGCGCTTGGTTGACCGCCACGATGAGGGTGGTGCCGCTCAGCGTCTCGGCCAGGTCCAGCAGACTCAAGACCGGTTTGGCATTGGCGGTGTACTGGGTGTCGATGAAGCCGTTGCCCAAGGCATCGAAGGTACCCTTGGAGACGATGGCGGCCACCTGATTGCCGGTCTGGAAGGCGTCGTATTCGATGTTCAGGTGCACATAGTCGCCATAGGCTATGGCGGATTCACCCCCCAGGGCGGTGATGGCTTTCCATGTCTCTTCATAGGCATTGACGAGCGTGACCGTGTCCTCCGCCGCCGCCCCCTGATTACGGTCGCCGGCCTGCATGAGCTGATACTGGGCGGCATGGCGGATCTCGTGGACCAGGGTAGCCAGGGCCAGGTATTTGCCGCCATGGGCCATCACGTCCGGGTAAAGCACGACCTGTCCGATGTCGTCGGTGCCCGGCAGGTAATAGGCCATCGTGCCCGCCTGCGCCGCCCGGCCCGTCTGGGCGACGATCGGCGGGACCAGGCAGCCCATCACCTCACCCTCGATGGCGGCGACCACGTTCAGGGTGGCGGGCTGGTCGGCTGCCGTGGCCCGCTCCCAGCGGGCCAGGCCCTGGGTGACCGCCGGATCCGTCAGCAGGCGTTCGGCCAGACGGACGCGCATCGGTTCCACCGTGCGGGAGAGGGCTTCGAGGAATGGCTTGGCTTCGGGTGCCAGGGCAAACGCCTTTGGTTTCGCCAGTTGAACGGATGGGTGGGCGGCAAGGCTGTTGGTCAGGCCACCCAATGATGCGGCATCAATGGCCTGCAATGAGGCACCCGTGGGGAAGCTGGCCGAAACGCCAATGGGGCTGCAGGCCGTGAGCAGGACTACGGCGGCTGAGATCGTCAATGGGAGTTTCATGGCGCCTCCAGGCTAGTGGTTCACGTTACCTGATCATGGCAGCCAAACTTGCCATATCCTTGTCAAAGAGTTTAAGCGTTCGTTAAGCCGTGCTGATTCCCTGGCGACTTCCGCAAATCGTAGACGGTCGCCGAACTGAGCTTGCCCGCCATGGCGCTGCCGGTCAAGGCGGATCCCGTCTGACGGGACGCCCCTAAAGGCGAATGTACATCCCCAGCGAACCGGCCATGCGGCCCTTATCGCTCGTGACACCGCTCAGGTGGTTGTTGGGACCGATTTGAGTGGTGCCGCGCGGGGCCGGGGGCATCATGCTGCCGATCAGACTCCCTTCGAGATTGGGCTCCATCAGGTAGTTGCCCTTCATGTAGCCGACCGAGCCGAAAACCTGGATGGCGCTGCTCGGCTGCCAGGTCATGCCGCCCCGGATGTCCCCGAAACTGACTTTTTGAGCGGGATCCAGGCCGATCCGGCCGCCGGCGTTCCAGGAAAGGGTCCGGCTCTGGCCGAGGGGCATGACGACATTGGCGGCGGCACCGCTGGTGGCCAGCCCGCCGCCCTGCAGGTCGAAGTTGGCATAGACGGAATGGCTGATCAGACCCCGTCCGAGATTGTTGGTCCCGTTGGCCCGGGTCTGGATCGTTTCCACCACGACGCCGTCGTCATTCTTTTCCCGCTCGTAACGGAAAGCCTGCTCGTTGGAGAGGCCACCGCCCCAGTTTTCACGGACCCTGACCGATCCGCCCGTCAGCTTGCCGGTCAGGCCGAATTTGCCGTCATCACGACCGCCCAGCGTGATGCTGCCCAGCAGGCCGGACGTCACCTGCACCTTGCCGTGGCCGGCCCGGAATTCGGGGAGGGGATTTTTGAACGTCATCTCTTTGTCGCTCGTGCCGAATTTGACGACGGCAACGGCCGCACCGGCCAGCACGGCGCCACCGACGGCGATCTGCCGGGTCAGCGAGCCTTTTTTGTACCAGTCCCAGGCCTGCAGCGGCAGCTGGGTGTCCACGCCCCGCAGGTGGATCTTGCCGTCCGGCGCAATGAGGACATTGGCGGCGCCCCAGTAGTTGTGGCCGACCCGGAAGCTCACGGCCTGCATGCTCGGACCGCCGATCTGCTGGCTGGTCAGAATGCCGGCACCGACCGTCCAGTTTTTCTTAGTCGTGTAGGTGACTTTGACGGCCTCGATCGCCATCGAGCCCAGGCCGTCATCGGCCAGGAAGCCCTGACCACCCACGTGGGCTTCGGCTTGGAGCGTCTGCCCGCCCAGGGTGGCCAGTGTCGCTGTCGGGTTGTCCCGCAGCAGGTCGAACCGCATGTGGGCATAGGCGTCATCCGGAAGGAGGACGGCGAAGACTTCGTTGGAAAACCGGTTCTTGGCATGCAGCACATGGGCATCGTCATAGAACAGGGTGACGTTTTGGGACTGTTGCAGGGTCTTGTCGGCGACTTGGACGATATCCCGCTGCATCGACTCGGCGACGAACTGGATCGACTGGTTCGCGGCCGAGATCGCCGTGACCTGGGCCAGCTTGGCGGGATTGGCGGGCGCTTTGGCCAGGGCTGCCGGCTCGGACAGGCTGGCGAGGGTGTTGTCCGTGCGGCCCTTCAGTAGATTGGTCGTCCACACCACGTCCGCCGGCGCCCCGGTAACGGGCCGCCAGGAGGAATGGAAGGCATCCGCCAGCTTGCCGGACATCTGCGTCAGGGGCGACGTGGGCAGGACATTGGCGAGCAGGACGCCGTTTTCGACTTTCAGGATGATCCGCTCGTCAGGTACCCCCAAGGCGGTGCGCAACTGGGTCCGGACCTGGGTCAACTTGTCGGGATCGCTGCCCACCAGAGGCGGTAAAGTCACCGGATCGCCGGCTTTGCCGAAGAGATGCGCCGAAACCGCCGCCACGCGCCCGGCGGCCGTCGCCACCGTCTGATCGGCGATGTGGTTGGCATCGACCTGGGTGCCGTTCTGACTGGGCGGCACAGCGGCCGCATCAGGGCGCGCCGGATCGCCGGCACTACCGGGTGCGGCGGTCGGAGCAGGCGTCGGGGTGCCGGGAGCAGGCGTCGTTGCGAAGCCTGCCGGCACACCATCCAGAGAAAGGGCCATAGACGTCCTGCGCCACCGAAGGCGCATCAGCAAATCACTTAATTCTCTATACCCCGATCACGCGCCGACCATGCGTCGCAGCGGTTCAGGATCAGATCACGCGGCCGCTCCTGAGATGGAGGTTGTTCGACGTAGTCACGGGATTACCGGCCGGATCGGTGATGGCGGCCCCGGCTTTCACCCAGATCAGGTTGCCGATGGTAAAACCAGTGCCGGCGGCGAGTGGGTCATCGTTGCGGATGCTGAACTCGACCGTGCTGCGGGTGGGGTCTGTCAGGAACGACACGCCAGCCTGACTGGTGGTGGCGACCAAGTCAGCATCCGCCACACCGCCGACGAGGGTTTCCTTGAGGGCGTAATTGAAGTTGCCGGCCCTGGCGGCGCTCATGGGGGCACCGATGCCCGGGATGGCTTTGCCGCCGTAGTTGGCCGGGAACAGGTGCATCGGCTCATTGAACTGTACGCGGATCCGATTGGTGTTGCCGCCGGCGACGTCTCCCCCGCTTAGGCCGGTGATGGCGGAAACGACGGGGGCGCCGGTGTCGGCGGCGACAGTGAACCTGTAGCCGGCCCGGCCGACCTGGGCGGGGCTCACCCGGAACCAGGAATCCGAACGGCCAGTGCCGGCGGCATCACGGATGGCACCGTCCTTAAAGGAAACGGCGTATTGCGGAAGCTTGCTGCTGTCCTTGTCGGTCGGCAGTCTGACCCCTGGCCGGGGCGTGAACGTGACGGTCTGGTTGTTGTTCGACCAGGCGGCGGAGAAGCTGCGGCTGTCATAGATCGGCATCGCGGAGTTGCGGACCACGGTCGCCGTGTTGGCAACCGCACCGTCATCGCGTTTGGAATCGTATGTGTAAAGCAGTTTGGCCGGATTGCCGTCGTCGGTGAGCGCCGTGAGCATGTAACTGTCCGTATCGCTCAGTGTCCCGGGTGTCGTGATCGGGCCGGCCACATAGATGGCAAAGGCGTTTTCGACGTCCTGCGTGTTCACCGGTTCGCTGAACGTCAGGGTGAACGCCGTGTTCGCATCCACGCCCGTGGCGTCTTTGGCCGGGGTGAAGGACACCACCTCAGGCGCGTCGGAAAAGGCATAGGCCGGGTCTGATGTGCCGCCGAAGCTGACATTGTTGATGTCCGTGCTGCCCTGGAGGTTGGACAGAGGCACGATCGTCCGCTGGCGGCGTGTCAGGCCCACTTTGCTGGCCGTGATCAGGATCGTCGATCCGGTGGGGGCGCCGTTCAGGGCATAGCTGCCAACTTGGGTCGTGACGGTCAGCGTGTCCGAGCCGTTGGAGAATGTCCCGGCGCCCAGCACCTTGCCGGTGACGGTGACCCCGTCCAAACGCACGCCCTTATCGTCAACCACGACGCCTTGGATCGTCGCCCGGCTGGAGGTGTCAGGCGTGCTGGGCAGGCCGGAGGGGGTCGGCGTTGCGCCCGGAACGTCCGAACCGCTCGTCGGCGTCCCCGTCGGGGCGGCGGTCGGGGTGCCGGATGGGGCGGTACTGGCAGTGCCGGACGGCTTGGCGGTGGGAGTCACGGCACTCGGCGTGGACGACGGGCAGCCGGCAAGCAGTGCGGCGGACAGGGTGGCACTGATGACGGGGCCACGCCATGTGAATCGCTGGGTCATGCTTGCTCTCCATGCTGGTCATCAGACTGAGTGGCCGCAACCGGGTCCGGCGGGGTCCGGCCGGCAGAGTGGCCGGTTGCTTTTTGCCGGGCCGTATCGGACGTGACGTGATTCAGGGGCGATCGGTTCCCCGGTTTGTCCGGGACCGGCCGTGACATCAAGGCACGGGTGACTATTATGGGGAACTTCCTGATGGCTGCCGGCGTCTTCCGGAAGACCACCAGCGACCGGCAGGACTGCCCACCATCGGCATAGTATGGTGGGCGGGCCATTCGTCCGGGGTTTGCCCACTGTTCATTTCGATGTTGCCCGCAGGAGAAACTGTTTTGATGTCATTGCCCCGTTCCTTGACGGCTGCCGTCACCCTGGGCTGCCTCCTGGTCGGGTGTCGGGACACGCTGGTCAGCAACATCCTGACCGGCGTGGCCCAAGCCGTCGACACGGCTACTGGCAACGGCAGCGGCACGCTGATCCGCTCGAAGCGGACCTCGTCCCTCAGTCAGGACCTGACCGCCGTCACCCTGGGCGTCGAGACGGCGGCCCCTGGTGGCGGTGCTGTGACCGTCAGTTGGAAGGAATCCACGCAGTTCGGGACGCTCGGCGCCGACCGTGGGGCCAACGTGCAGTGGGCTGCGAAACCGGGGGCGACCGGCACGGCGATTATCCGGGTGACGGCCGAGAGCGGCGGCAAAACCGATCACACCGAGATCCGCCTGCCCGTCACCAACGGCCGGATCAAGTTGGCTGAGCTGACACCCGAAGTCACCGTGGCCCCGCAGTCAGCCATCCTTTACCGGCCGTTGCCACCGTCGCTGGGCCTGTCCGAAGACCAGCTGCTCGGCCTGGGCATCCGCAGCAAAGTGACCTTCGGCGCCACGACGTACCGCTACAACGCCCAGACCAACGAAAAGGAAAAGAAGCCCTACGACCCGGACGAGATCCGCTGGCAGTCGGCGGATCCTGAACTGGTCGTGATCAGCGACTCCGGCTCAGCCAGACCGGCCAACGGCGCCAAGGTGGGCGAGACGGCTGTCGTCGCCTTTTCCAAGACGGATGGTAACCAACGGGCCACCGCCCTGCTCAAGGTCAATTACCTGTCGACGAAGATCAACCTCACCTTTGACCGCACCACCGTCCCGGCAGGGGCGACCCTGGCCCTCGGAGCGACTCTGACCTATGCCAACCCGGATGACCGGGGGCGGGTGATCCACACGGATGCCGCTTCCAAAGACGTTAGCTGGGAGAGCAGTGACAAGACGAAAGCCCAGGTGGATGGCGCCGGAACGGTCCGGGCCCTGGAAGATGCCCCGGCGGGCAGCACGGTGACGATCACCGCCCGCTCGAACTACGACCCGAGCGTGACCGAGCCGATTACGCTGACCATCCGGCCACGCAGTTGACCGTGACGGTCCCGCTACAGAAAAGGAACGTTTGATGCCTGGCGTATTACGGCCCCTCCTCGCAGTGACGGTCTGTCTGATGATGACCGCCTGTCGGCAGGTGCTGCCCGTGTTTCCTGACGGCACCGGGCCTTCTGCCGGCACGAGTCTCGGCGGGAGCGTCCCGACCATCTCCCGGGCTACGGCCATCGCCCGGCTGCAGCAGGAGTTGGGGAGCGGCTACGTCCGGCCCGGCGCCGTGGACGGGGTCAAGCGCTCGATCGTCATGAGCCTGGTCACCGAGGGCGTGACGCCGGCGGAGATCCGCTGGGTCGACAAAGAGGGGCGTGGCGCCTTTTCCAACGACAGTGCGCCGGGGACCACCTGGCGGGTGATCGTCGACGGCGACTACCTGGAAACGATCACCTGCATCTGGCGTGACGCCAACCTGCAAGTCCATCAGGTGTCGACGACGGTCGAGATCAGCGCCAGCCTGATCAAAAACAGTGCACAGCGCCCCATCCTTTCGGTGTCCCCGGCCAAGCTGTTTTTGATCAAGCCGCCGTCCACGGCCGTCGCCACCAAGCTGGGCCTCGACCTGCTGCGGTTGGCCGGACGCCCTGAGATCCGGCTCTTCCGGGCCGACCTCGGCGAGGATCGGGCGGCAATATTACCCATCGTCTGGTCCACCGACAGCGATGCCCTGCAGGTGACCGCCGCCGGCGACAACCGTTCGGCGACAGTCTCACCCCGGTTGTCGGCCTTCACGACCAAGATCACGGCCCGTCTGGCGGAGGATGCCAGCCTCAAGGTCGAGATCCCCGTCGAGGTGCGGCCGCTCGGTGTGGACCTGCTCCCCGATAAACTGGTGGCGTTCGTGCCCGTCGCAGGGAATCAGCCCGTCGGTGTCCGGGTCGTCTACCGCAGTCCCTGGGACGGCACCGAGCTGCTCTCCGAGACCGGCGGTGCCAGCCTGAAATGGACTTCGGAAGATCCGCAGCGGCTCGACGTCGGTCAGGATGGAAAGATGCGCTGGGCAGCCCCCAGCGGTCCGGCGCCCGTTCGGGTGACCGTGGGTCTGACGGATGGGTCCGGCAAAGCGGTGGATCTGGAAATCTATGGTGACGAAGCCGCCTGGCGGGTCCGGCAGGGCCTGACACCAGCCAAGGCAGTCATCGAAGGCTTTGTAGCCGATGGCGTGGGTAAGCCGCTCATCGGCGCTCACGTCCAGCTCTCCATGGACGGTGTCCAGTCGCGGGCGCTGATCACCAACAGTGCCGGCCGATACCGCTTCGACGATGTCACCACCGGAGTCGGCGTGCTGATCCGGGCGAGTTTGGCCGGTTACACCCAGACGGTCCGCCAACTCGTCTTGGGCAGTGCCACTGAAACCGTCGATTTTTCCGGTGTCTCGGCCCTGAACTTCGAAGGGCTGATCCCGGTGCCCGTACCGACGCCGACGCCGGCCGTTTCGCCGACACCCACGCCGCCGCCCACGCCGGTCGTCTCGCCGACGCCGGCGGTGACGCCGACTCCGACCCCAATCCCAGTGGTGTCAACGACCCCGACCCCGTCCTCGGATCCGGTGCCGTTGGTTGAGCCCAGCCGGCCTTCCGTGTTCGATGTGTCCGGATTTGCCGGCACGGGGGGCGCCGCCTTTGGGGGTGATAATGGGGCGGCGACGGCTGCCAATCTATCCGGTGCCTATGGGCTCGCCACGGACAGCACCGGCAACGCCTATGTGGCCGACACCCTCAACCACCGGATCCGCAGGATCGCCCCCAATGGCATGATCACGACAGTTGCCGGTAACGGTCAGGCGGGCGCCGACGGCGATGGTGGGTCCGCCACGTCTGCGGCCATCGGCAATCCGTTCGATGTCGCTGTGGACGGTAGCGGTAACCTCTTTTTTACGGATCCGACCCACCATCTGGTCCGCAAGGTCGCCACCAACGGCACGATCAGCACGGTCGCCGGCAACGGCAGCCTCGGTACGCCCACGGCCGGCGCTGGGGCGACTTCGGTCGGCCTGCGCTCACCCTACGGGATTGCCGTGGACGGGGCCGGCGCCCTCTACATTGGCGATGCCGGGAACCACCGGATCTACAAAGTGGCGACTACGGGCACGATCGACGTGTTTGCCGGCAGCGGCAGTTCCGGATATGCCGGGGACGGCGGGGCTGCGACGGCCGCCAGCCTGAGTTGGCCGCAGGGCCTGACCATCGATGCCGCTGGCGCTATCTATGTCGTGGACTGGGGTAACCGGCGGGTCCGCAAAATCACCTCGACCGGCACGATCAGCACGGTCGCCGGCAACGGCACGTCCGGATTCGGCGGGGACGGTGGTCCCGCCACCTCGGCCAGCCTCGACTATCCCTACGGCCTGGCGATCGATGCCCAGGGACGGTTGGCAATTTCCGATTGGGGCAATCAGCGGGTCCGGCTGGTCGATGCGACAGGGACGATCACGACGCTTGCCGGCAATGGCGCAGCCGGGTCTGCCGGTGACGGCGGCTCCGGCGAGCTGGCGACCCTGGACGGCCCGGCGGGTGTGGGGTACATCGGTCAGGACCTGATCGTGGTCGATCACCACAACAATCGCCTGCGTCGCCTGCGTCGGCGCTGAGCTGAAACGTAAAATAAACAGACAACGCCGCCAGGGAGTGTCAGAGAGGTGCTTGGGCGGCTTGAGTGCTAGGAGAGACCTAACGACAGCTCCTCAGCACCTCTCTGGCACTCCCTTACTCGTCGGGTTCGTCGTCGTCATACCCCAGGTCGGCCAAGTCGTCGCCACGGTCTTGGGCGATGCCGGGCTCGGGCTGACCTGAAAGGGCCGGCTCGTACAGGCGGTTGGGGGCCAGCGGCCGGGGGAACTCCGTGGACCGGCCGGCAT
>JACMPN010000344.1 GCA_014377495.1 Candidatus Sericytochromatia bacterium | reverse complement strand
TGGACGGCGTTGCAAATGGGAGGTCGTCGAAGGGGTTGCCCATCAGGGACAGCGCTTCGCGGATGCGCTGACGCACGCTTTCCAGTTCGCCGGCCGTACTGGTGATCGATATCTCCTGCCCGCGGAAATATAATCGGTGCTGGGTGGGGGTGACGGTGAAGTCTTCCGGTGCAGGGATGATCCGGCCCCCGATCGACCAACGCAACCAGGTTACCGCCTTGCCGCCGTTGGACATGGCCTGGAACACCGCCATACAGATCCGCTCAACGGCGGCGACGATCTGACTGCCTTCGGCACTGTGGGCGACAATCGATCGGATCAGCGCATTCCAATTGGCCGTCGTCGGTGCGGTGGTCACCGTGCGTTGCGCACCGGCAATGTCCTGATCCAAGTCCGCCCCCTGTAGGCGTGTGGTGAGAGCGTCCGTCAGATCCTGCAATTCAATCAAGGCAGGCAGCACTGCCGGCGACTGGGGGTTGCTGTAAAGGAGTGGCAGCAATGTGGGTATCAGGCACTTGGCGATGATCGTGGACTCGGCGGATATCAGGACCCTCTCCGCACGCTGTTTGACCTGCAGGGGGCCTGCCGGAACGGGCCGCCAGAGTGCATACAGTTGCAACTCGCCTTTGGTGGCGACCAGATTGAGCACCTGATGGGGCCGAACCGTCTCATTCAAGGCGAGGCGGAAGCGCCCCCCGTCATCACTGTGCCCGGGTTCGGAGCGGAACTCACGGTACAGATCCGCTGGATCTTCCGCCCGCACCTCGGCGCCGGTCAACGGACGGCCGCCCCAACGGATATCGCCCTCGATCAAGGTCTGCAAGGCGGTCGCCGCGACAAGCGGTCGAGCGGAACCACGCGGGGTGACCGGAATCGCCCCCGGGTTGTAGATCCGCACTGAGGCGGTGCAGGCGGCCAGAAACATCGCCAGGCCCATCAATATGAAAGGACGACGCTGCATGTCGGGTACGCCTCCTGTCATCGAATTGGCATGGTGTCAGCTGGGATGGACCCAGCGAGCGCCATGGTAGGGGAATCCCTGGTGGCACGCGGTGACGGTTGGTTTTAAAGCTGTTAATTGTGTGTATGATGCGATTATAGCAAGCCCTAACTCAACGCCGCGGCCGACAGGTAATTCTGTCACCCACCAGCGGCACTCCCTATCCTGGTGACGGGAGCCTCTGATGAGGGCATGGCACGTGTTGAGACCGCAGGAGTACAACCATGCGCACGATCAAGGTTTGTGGGACCCTTATGGTGATGATGGGCATGTTGACTGCCTGTCAGTCTCCCATGCCCATCCAGTCAGCCAGTCAGACCCGGGTCCGGCCGGCGGCTGCCTTTCAGATCGATGCGACGACGCGGGTCGTCCGCCGGGCAGGTAGTCTTGACGACCGAGCCCAGGGTTCGACCGCTGCCGCAATGGCCATCGCGGACCCGGCAGCCACATCGGTCTGGCAGACGATCAATCGGCGCCGTTTCACGACCGTGACCCCGGTAAACGCTTACTGTGCCGTGTACGTTGAGTATCTCGGCAACTGGATTGATAAGCCTTACGGTGTCATTCAAAACTCCGTCACCGTGGCCGGCACAACGTACAGTGCCGGTACCAGATTCGATCCTGTCGCCACGTCGGCAACGGACTTCGAGTTTAAGGCGCCGCAGGGGACGACCTTCACGATCATCTATCCCGACAGTACCTCCACGGCGATTGGCATTACCACGTCGGATACGAGCATCAAGGTGCCCTATACGGGGACTGTGGCGGGCGTTCCGGTCATTTCCGAGGATTACGCCGACGTCTACGTGGAACTGATTGAGAATGGTTTCAAGCCGATAAACTACCTCAATGACACTGTCCACGTGAACTCGACGAACGAGGACTTTGTTCCTGGCCAGGTCTTCTACACCGATGCCTACAGTGCGCCGTGGTGGCATTACCGGATGCCGCGTGGGGCGAACTACACGGTCGACTATGGCAATGGCAACAAGCAGACCTATACCGTGCCTAATGTTGCTGCATTTAAACTCCCTTACAATTCAGGCTCATTCTCGACAGCTCCGGTCGTCGTCAACGAGTACTGTGACGTCACCTTCGAGTCAGGCGTTTGGACCGACAAAATCTACGCGATTTTGCAAAACGAAAAGGTCAGTGTCAAGTCGACCGGCGATAACTTCGTGGCGGGTGACCAATTCTGGCCCTATGACGGGGTTCAGGACACCAGTTTCCGGGTCAAGATGCCTCAAGGCGCGACATATACGGCGGTCTATCCCGGTGGCGTGACCAAGACCTTCTCCATCGGGGCGTCTCAGACGACCTTGACGGTTTCTCACCCTTAAGTATCAGGTCGGCATCGGGTCGGGATCACAGCAGAAACGGGGCGCCTTTGCAGGTGCCCCGTTTCTGTTGTGACGGGGCTCGGACCGTCAGGCCCCGATCAGGGGGACAGTTTGCGCGCCGTGCACTCATAGGCGATCTCGTTGCCGGATGGGGGCCGCATGACCATCAGGCCGGTCATCTGGGTCGCCGATTGGGCGTTGAGTTCGTAGTAGATACACCAGGTCTGGTTTTGCACCGTTTGACAGCCGTCCTCAAAGGTGGCTGTCGTGCCCATCCACGTGGAGGGGACCACGCCGCCCGTCGGTGTGGCGCCATTCACGAGGATTTTGCCGGTGGGCAGAAAGGTCAGTTGGAAGCTGGTCTTCTGGGGGGTGCCGAAATAAACCTCGATCTCCCACTGGCCACTGCGGGCTGCGCCGAGTGCGGTCGGTGTGGCGTTACTGCCGACTGGGCCGGCTGTGGGTCTGCTGGCCGGTGCCTGGGGTGCGGTCGAAGCCCCGGGGGTGCCGGGCGAGACGGACGGACGGGCGATGCGGGTGCGTTCGGGCGTGGCCGAAGCGGTGACGGCGGGTGAGGGTGTGCCGGCGCTGGCCGACACGGCAGGGGACACAGTCGGGGTACAGGCGGTCGTGAACAGCAGGGTGGCAGCAAGCCAAAAGGGTCGTGTCATGGGGTGTCTCATCGGACTAAATTGAGGGCGGCGTCAGCGTTGACCTGGTTGATCTGCAGCACCTTGGTCAGGGCTGGCAAGAGTTTATGATCCAGACTCAGTTCGGGCCCCGTCTCGGTCATGCTGGCATTGGACGACGGGCGGGATTTCTACAGGAACGCGGCGTCGGCAGCCGTGCCGACGTTGGGGGCGGCCACAGGGTAGTTGTATGCCGTCGAGCCGTACAGCGTGAACAGCAACTGCTGTTTGTCATCAATGGTGACCAGGGAGCCTCCGCCTGCCGTGACGAAGGTCGACAGGAGGATGTCGAAGGCGCTGGGTGGCGTCCCCCATGACGGTCATCCCAGACCAGGATGTTGATGTCTGTGGACATCGGACAAGCACTCCGATCGAACCATCATCAGCACCGGACGGCGTACGTTCCCCCGCCGCTTGTGCCTTCAATCTTAGCCTACGTCCTGCCGTCGGATGGTGTCAGGAAACAGGACATAGCCCAGGTTTGTTTTCCATTTAATCCCGTTAATGGGGGGAGGCTGCACTTAACTTTTGGCCATCTGCTGGGCCATCTCGACGAGGGCCTTGAGACCGCCGAGGGCGTTCTTCCAGGCCTCCAGCTGCCACTCGCGGGCCTCGGTCCAGTCGGCACCTTCGCCCCAACCGGTATGGTGCAGATAGAGGGCAGCGCTTTGGTGATCGCCCGTAAACCGCAACTCGACTGCGGTGGAACCGGCCGGCATCAGGGCTTCCAGATGCTCCGGGCCCCGCCAGGTGAAGGCCATGCGGCTGTATGGTTCTAGGGCCGTGATCCTGCAACCCAGGGTGCTGTTGTGCTCGGGGGCCTCGTCCCAGAACAACTCGTAGCGGCCGCCCTGCCGGGGCTCAATGTTGGCCGTAGCCGCCAGCCAGGTGACGACCTGTTCGGGATTGGTCCACATCTGCCAGATCGCCATGGCCGGCAAAGGTAACTGGACCTTAAGTTTGATCGGTGCGTTTGCCGTCTCGCGGTCACTCATTCCGACGCTCCTTTGCCTTGCCGATGGGAATCAAAAAACCGGATACCCGGCGACTCTCATCGCACGGTATCCGGTCGGCGGATGCCGTAAAAGCACTAACGGCTGGGGATGCTGACGACTTCTGCCCGGATCGGGATCACGCCCGAGTTCAGGGGGGCGAGCAGCCGGTAGGCCGTCGGGGTCAAGTCCAGGATCCGGGTCTGGTTGGTCCAGGGACCCCGGTCGTTGATCTTGACGAGGACGCTGCGGCCGTTGGTGGCGTGCGTGACGAGGACGAGCGTGCCGAAAGGCAACGTCCGGTGGGCGGCGGTCATCAGGCGGACGTCGTAACGCTCACCCGAGGTCGTCGGCCGGCCGTTGAACTCTTCGCCGTACCAGGTGGCTTCACCGGAAAGGCTGCGGCCGCCGGACATCAAGCCACGGCTCGCCTGGTTCTCGTAAGGCTCGCCGCCGAGGGCCCGGCGCAGCTGGTTGGTCATCCGCATCGCCACCAGTGCCGCCGGCACCCGCTCGGCCTTGGCCAGGGCGTTGTCGATGACGAGGACGGTGGTTTTGCCGACACGGACTTCGTATTTGCCATTGGACACGGCCGGGGTGACCTGATCGGCCCGGAGCTGCCGGGACTGTTGGAGTTCGTTGAGGCGCAGGGCGACCTGGCGGGCCAGTTGGGCCACACCAGAGGGGTTGGTCGTGCCATGCAGCACCATCACGGGCTTGTCATTGACAGTGACCTGGCCGGCGCCGTTGTCGGCACGGTAGCCGATGGCGAGGGTCGGGGCGGTCCCGACGGGGGTGCTGGCAAACGCCGTGCCAACCATGGGAATCGCAGTAACGGCGGTGGTGAGAGCGAGGATGGACAAGCGTTTGAGTTGCTTTATCATCTGTCGTCTCCTTTCTCGGCAGACACCCTTCGGTGACGGCCATCGGTTCGACGTTTCACTCGGTAGTGAACGGAGCATGTCCTGTTCAGGACTTGGGAACCTTACCAGAGGCTTGGTGTCTGTGTCAAAGCAGGCGCCTACCGCTGGTGTCCCAAAGTGCCGTGGTTGGCTGCGTTCGGCTTCCATTGCGGGGGCAATGCGGTGTAAACAGGCTGCGACAGGGTTGGCCGGCGACCATTATTAACAGCCTGCGTGCCCCATGGGCATAGGGTTTGCTTGGTGTCACCCATCACACCTTTGGCATCGGGATAACAGGCTTTTGACAGGGGATCGACGACCCTCCGCTCCGACCACTCCCGGCAGACGGAGCGGACACCCCGGTCGTTCGGCTCTGTTCCCGGCAGGACACATGTTTAAGCGCTTGGAGGTGGGAAAAACGGCGACATCGGCCGAAACCCGCCTCGCCGTAAGGCAAAAAATATGGCTGCGTGCCGCTTTCGTGTCACGGGGCGATCCGGGGGCTGGTGGCGACCCAGCGCACTTCTGGGCTGGTGGCATTCTCACCTCTCCCCTTTCCGGCTGGAGAGGGCGCGCCTCCGCCCATTGCGCTGTTCTCTGGTAGTGCCGCACGGGCGGTTCAGGTACCGGAACGCTTAGCCCTGCCGTTCCAACTCCCTCTGAGCGACCAGCGGCCATCCTGCCGGACGGGTTGGAATCAGAACGGGCACCAGCATGAAGCTGGTGCCCGTTCTTAAGGTGTGTCCAGTGAAGCCACCGCAGGTGGGGTGCGAGGGTTCAGGGTGGTCCGAATGTGGGCCGCCATGGACCCTCCCACACCAACGGCGTTAGTTGAAGCTGTAGGCAGGCTTGTGCTGGAAGTAGTGGTCCGTCTCGACCGTGCGGATCGTGTGCGTCTTGGAACGCATGACGACGCTCGTCGTGTGGCAGCCCGTGGCGCTGAACCGCACACCCTTGAGGAAGTCGCCCGTCGTGACGCCCGTGGCCACGAACATCACGTCGCCCTTGGCGAGCTCTTCACAGGAATAGATGCGGTTCATGTCGGTGATGCCCATCGTCAGGGCCCGCTCGATCTCACTCTCGTTGCGCGGGGTCAGCCGACCCTGCATGTCGCCACCGATGCAGCGCATGGCCGCCGCCGCGATGACCCCTTCGGGGGCGCCGCCGATGCCCAGCAGCAAATCCACACCCGTCTGCTCCTTGCAGGTGGCAATCGCCGCCGAGATGTCACCGTCGCCGATCAGGCGGATCCGGGCACCCGTGCGCCGCACTTCGGCGATCAGCTCCTGGTGGCGGGGCCGGTCCAGGATGACCACCGTCACGTCGGCGATCTGCTTACCGAGCGCCTTGGCCACCCGCTTGACGTTGTCGGCCGGCGGGGCCTCGATGTCGATGGCGCCCTTGGCCCCGGGACCACAGGCGATTTTCTGCATGTAGGTGTCAGGCGCGTGCAGGAAGTTGCCCTTTTCGGCCACGGCCAACACGGAGATGGAGTTTGGACCACCACTGGCGCAGATGGTCGTCCCTTCGAGGGGATCGACGGCGATGTCCACCTGCAGATGGCCGCCACCACCGACGACCTCGCCGATGTACAGCATCGGGGCCTCGTCGCGTTCGCCTTCGCCGATGACCACCCGCCCGGAAAAGCCGATCGTGTCGAAAGACCGCCGCATCGCTTCAACGGCAGCACTGTCCGCTGCTTTTTCCTCACCCCGGCCCATCCAACGGGCAGCTGCCATGGCGGCTGCCTCGGTTACCCGTACGAGTTCAAGTACCAAACTGCGGTCCATGTCCCGCTCCTTTCGCGCCACGGTGCGACTGCCGGCCACCCGATCATCGTTGTTGGGGGCCCAGACTTTGCCAAGAAGTGTACCATGCAGCAATCGCCGTCAAGCCGCATCATTTCAGGGTTGCAGACAGCGTTGCCGCCCACCGGCAACGCGCTTTGCGGCGCCTTTTCAGCCGCTGATCAGCTGCCGCAGCAGCGCCAGGCCTTCAGTGAGACGGGGACCCGGCCTGTTCAACAGCGAATCGTCGATGACCACCACCCGGTCTCCCTGGCAGGCAGACATGCCCGCCCAGCCCGGCCGCCGATGGACGATGCCCGCTTTGGCCAGTTGCCCCACGCCACACAGGCTGAGGACGATCAATTCCGGATCGAAGGCCAGCAGGTCGGTTTCCGGAATCGGCCGACTCCGTTCCCCTGCCACCAGCAACGGACAGACGCCGCCGGCGAGTTGGATCAGTTCCGGCACCCAGTTGCCCGACGGGGTGGGGGGCTGATGCCACTCCTCCACATACACCCGCAGGCCCGTGGAGCCGCTTGCCGTCTGGGCCTGCATGTCCGTGTCGAAGCGGGCGATCAGGGTCGTCGCCTCGTCCTGGCGACCGATGGCGTCGCCGATCGTGCGGAACGTCTGGCGCACGTCACCCAGGGTATGGGGATCGACGTGCAGCACCGCGAGACCCAAGGCCGCAAACCGGCGCTCGGCCTCGTGCTGGACCCCCGTGCTCGTCAGGATCAGGTCCGGCCGCAATCCGGCCACCAGGCCGTCATCGACGTCCGTCCAGCCCCCCACCTTCGGCAGGGTCCCGATGCCGGGCGGGTAATCGCAGTAGCGGGTCACTGCCACCAAGTGGGCAGCGCCCCCCAGCGCGGCCACGATTTCCGTGTTGCTGGGGGCCAGGGAGAGGAGGCGCACGCTGAGAGTCTTACGGTTTGGCGATTTTGGCAATCGTCGCCAGCAGGGCCTTGTTATCCGGCATGCCGTCGATGACGTCGCGGATGATCCCCTTTTTGTCGATCACGTAGGTCTTGCGCTTGAACATCCCGACGACCGGCATCACCGACTGGTAGTTCGTGGCGACCTTGCCTTCCATGTCGCTGAGGAGCGGGATGGCCAAGGCACAGCTCAGCTTGAACTTTTTGTGCGAGTCCAGGCTGTCGCGGGAAATGCCGAATACGGCGGCTCCGGCAGCCGTGAATTTGGCGGCGTCCGCCGAGAAGGCCTGCATCTCTTTGGTGCAGCCCGGGGTCTCGTCTTTGGGATAGAAGGCCATGACGACGACCTTTTTGCCCTGGAAACCCTTCAGGCTGACGGTGCCGCCCCGATCGCTCGGCAGGGTCCACGCCGGCGCCGCATCACCGATGGCCAGATCCTTCGCCGCCAACGCGGATGGCGCCAGTGTTGCCGCTGCCAGCAGTGCGATTGCCCATTTTTTCATCGTCTATCCTCCTGTGATCCTGTCGTGTATCTGGGGTGGCGACGCTCGGCATGTCGCCCCGGTTCCGTGCGCGAGTGCCGCTAGAGCCGACCGTACTTCTTCATGATGACCTGTAATCGGTCCAACGGCAGCGCATAGGCTGTGTTGCCGTCCCGGCCTTCCGTGGTGGTCGCCATCGTCAGCGCATTGGCGATCGCCTCCTGCGTACAGTCGTTGGTCGCCGTAAACAGCGGGTTCAGATGCGTGTTGTTCATCGCCGTCGCCGTCATCGTCCGCTCGTTCGGGTAGTGCGGGACCGTGTTGGCCGTCGAAAAGGCGATGATGAAATCGCCGGAACCGTGGCTGGCGATCGTGCCCGTGCGGGCCAGGCCCATCGCACTGCGCTTGGCGAGCCGTTGCAGCTGGTGGGGCAGTAACGGGGCATCCGTGGCAACGACGATGATGATCGACCCCTCGCTGACCTTGCTCTTGGGCATCAGGTCCTGGATCTCGGCTCCCACCGGTACCCCGTCGATCCGCAGCTCGTCACGGGTGCCCATGTTGCAGTTGACCAGCACGCCGATCGTATAGCCACCCATCTCGGCCGGCAGCTTGCGGCTGGACGTGCCGATGCCACCCTTGAACCGGTAGGAGACCATCCCCGTGCCCGCTCCGACGGCACCTTCGGCGACGGGACCGCTCTTGGCATGCTCGATGGCGGTCAGCACGTCCTGCTCGCTGACGTGCCGCCCACGCTGATCGTTCAGAAAGGAATCGTCGCATTCCGCCACCAGCGGCAGCACCACGTCGTCGGCGATGCCCATCTGGGGGTTCAGCTTACTCATCCAGCTGACGACCCCGTCACTGACTTTGCCGACGTTGAGCGTGTCCGTCAAAAGAATCGGGGTTTCCAGCCAGCCCGCTTCCTGGACCCAGTTCGTGGCCGTCATTTCACCATTGCCGTTGAGCACGAAGCTGGCGGCAAAGCACTTTTTGTTCCAGACGTCATCCCGGGGAATGATCGCCGTAACCCCGGTCCGGACCGGACCCTTGCCGGGTTGCAGGGCCCCTTCGCCGCGGACGATCGTCACCTGGCCGACTTTGACGCCGGGTACGTCGGTGATGGCGTTCCATTCACCGGTGGGGATCCGGCCGATGGCGATGCCCAGCTCACGCAGGCGGGCCCGGCCCCCCGGCGCGGGCACAGCAGCCGGCGGCACCATGGCGGCAGGCGTCGAAATCGGTGCCGGGGCCACAGCTGGCGTTTGCATCGGAACGGCGCTCTCGGGGGCTGTCGGCGGCGCCTGCATCGGCACGAGCGGGGGCGCTTGCGAGGGGACCAACGCCCCATCGGCCATCGCCGTCAGGCTGCCGAGGCAAAACAGGGCGGTCACCGTGGCGCGCAGGTGGGGTTGGTACATACGAGGTTCTTTCTGCGATGGAGGCGTCGCCCGGTTTCGGGCCAGGGAGCGGATCACGGTGTCAATGATCGGGGCCGGGGCTGGGACCACTATACTGGCAGCGGGCGTCCGGGATACGGAGCGGCGTGGAGCCGTGCTCGTAACGGGGCTTGTTTGGTATTTCTCAACATGAAGGTGACACAACGAATGGAACGCTTTGATCTCCTCGTCCTCGGTGCCGGTGCGGCCGGGTTCGCCGCCGCTCGCACGGCCGGCGGCCAGGGGGCCACGGTGGCGCTCGTCGACAAGGGCCCCCTGGGCGGCCTGTGCATCCTGTGGGGTTGCATGCCGAGCAAGGCGCTCCTGCGGACGAGTGAGGTGATCGAGCTGATCCGTCATGCCGGCGAGCTGGGTCTGGACGTGGCCGAGCCGTCGATCAACTGGGGCCGGATCATGGCCCGGCGGGAGCGGCTGGTACGGGAGTTCGCCGACTACCGCATCGAGCAGATCGATGACTGCCCGAACACCACTTTGGTCATGGGCGAGGCCCATTTCCTCGATGCGCGCACGGTCCAGGTCGGGGAACGCACGCTGTACGGCGAGCACATCATCATCGCAACGGGCTCTCACACCTTCATCCCGCCCATCTCAGGTTTGGCCGATGCCGGCTACATCACCTCCGACGAGGCGTTGGAGCTGCCGGAGAGGCCGGCCTCGATGATCGTCCTCGGCGCGGGGGCCGTCGGGCTGGAGCTGGGGCAGTTTTACCAGCGGATGGGATGTCAGGTGACGATCATCCAGCGCAGCGCCCACATCCTCAGCACTGAGGACGCCGACGTGGCGGAAGCCCTGACCAAGTCGCTGCTCGGTGACGGGATGACCATCCTCTGCCGTGCCAAAAGCCAGTCGGCCCGACGGATCGATAACCAGATCGAGCTGCAGGTGGACGCCGGCGGCGAGCTGAAGACGTTGCGGGCCGATCAGCTGTTGGTGGCCACCGGCCGGGTCGGCAACCTGGGGTTTCTCGATCTGGCCAAGGCCGGCCTGGTAGCCGAAAAAGGCTTCCTGCCCGTCGACGAGCAGTTGCGCACGACTGTCCCGCACATCTTTGCCGCCGGTGACGTTACGGGCAAGCGCCTTTTGGTCCACCTGGGCATCCAGCAGGCCGAATGGGCCGCCCACAACGCCCTGCATCCCGATCGCCCGCACAGGGCGGATTACCGGCTGATCCCGCAGGCGACGTTCACCGATCCCGGCGTGGCGGACGTCGGCCTCAAGGAGCGGGAGGCCAAAGCCCAGGGGCTGGACGTGCTGATCGGCAAGTACGAGTTTGCTGAACACGGCAAGGCGATGTGCATGGGCACGCCGGCCATGAAGGGCTTCGTCAAACTGATCGGTGATGCCAAGACGGGCGAGATCCTGGGCGCCTCGATCGTCGGACCGGAGGCGGCGGACCTGTTGCACGAGCTGATCGTCGCCATGCATTACCGGGCCAAGGCGGGTGAGCTCGCCCTGATCCCGCACGTCCACCCGACGCTGGCAGAGATCGTCACCTATCCGGCTGAGGAAATCGAGGACCAGCGGCGGGCCCGCGGTCTCATTTAGAGCGCGCCAGCGCCTCAGGTGCGAGTGGGGGTCGGTCTTTTGATGGCAGGGACCGGTGAGGACTAGGGCTGATCGGGTGAAGGCGTGGCCGCCTCGGCTTGGCGCTTCTTGCGCATGGCGACGGCCCCGACTCCCCAGAGGCCGGCGACGACGACGATCTTGACGGCCACCCAGATACCGGCAAGCAATGAGGCACTCGGCGTGATCCCGATGCTAACCAGTACGGCGGCAATGGCACCGGTAATGGCGGTCGTCAGCATCCCCAAATCCCCCTGCAGGCCCGAATGGGCCCTTGAGCGAACCCGTTGCCCCAGTATACCGGAGGTCGGTACTCGCAAGTTTTTTCGAGTCAGGACTAGAAAGTGTTTTCTAAGTCTGGTACGGTAACTATCCTGGGATGACAAACGGCCGCTCTTGAGGGTGGCCGAGCCCCGCGAGGTTCCGTTGGAGGCCTCGGCGGGGTTGACATGCCCGGTCATCGTGATCCGATCGTCGCACAATCGCAGCGCCCGACAGCGCAGGAGACCCCCATGGCACTCACCACCGCGAAAGCCGTCACAGCATCTGCCAAAGGGCGTGAAGAGGGTTCGGATCGGGCTGGGGCGCTAGCCAAGGCCCTTGCCGAAATCGAAAAGGCCTTTGGCAAGGGTGCGGTGATGCGCCTGGGCGAAAAGTCTCACATGCGGATCGAGGCGAGTTCCTCCGGCATCCTCTCCCTGGACATTGCGCTGGGGGTCGGCGGGTATCCGCGGGGCCGGATCATCGAGGTTTTCGGACCCGAGTCGGGCGGTAAGACCACGGTGGCCCTGCACGCCATTGCCGAAGTCCAGAAATCCGGCGGCATGGCGGCCTTCGTCGGTGCCGAGCACGCCTTGGATCCGGCTTATGCGGCCCGGCTCGGCGTGGACATCGACAACCTGCTCGTCTCCCAGCCGTCCACCGGTGAAGAGGCGCTGGAGATCGTGGAGGCGTTGGTCCGTTCCGGGGCTGTGGACATCGTGGTCGTCGACTCGGTGGCGGCCCTGGTGCCCCGGGCTGAGATCGAAGGCGAGATGGGCGACTCCCACGTCGGCCTGCAGGCCCGGCTGATGAGTCAGGCGTTGCGTAAGCTGGCGGCAGTTACCGGCAAGTCGCGGTGCATCGTTCTCTTTATCAATCAGCTGCGTGAAAAAATCGGCATCGCCTACGGCAACCCCGAGGTGACTACCGGTGGTCGGGCCCTGCGCTTTTACGCCTCGGTGCGCATCGAAGTACGCCGGATCGAGACCCTGAAGAGCAACGGCATGGAGATCGGCAACCGGGTCAAGGCCAAGGTCGTCAAGAACAAGGTGTCACCGCCGTTCCAGATCGGCGAGTTCGACCTGATCTTCGGCGAGGGCGCTTCCCAAGAGGGCAGCATCCTCGACCAGGCCGTGGCGACCGAGCTGGTCAAAAAGGCCGGTGCCTGGTTCTCCTACCGGGATCTGCGGCTGGGCCAGGGTCGTGATGCGGCTCGCCAGTTCCTCAAGGACAACCCCGATGTGTGTGCCGAGCTGCTGACCCAGTTACGGGCCAAGGTGACCGTCGCTCCCATCGCCGAGTTCGCCCTGCCGGACGCTGCGGACGAAGCTTCCGAAGACTAACCGTTCCCTCTATCTAAGGAAGACCAGCCTGGCCATCTCCCCGGAAACGGATTGGATTGCCAGGCTGGTTTCGTTTGGGGTACGTTAGTGATCTTGGGTGGTAACTCAGTGGCACCCTTCGGTTGCTCCCTTGTCGGACGGCAGGCTCAGGTCCGGCGGAGGATTTGGCGGATCGTGTGATCCGGCTCCCAACAGAATCGCAAGATAGGGCCCCGCGGGCCTTAAGACGGGCCGGCGCGTGCCGAAGAGAACCTTGGCGTCAGCATCAATGTGGTCTCGATGGATCGGACCCGGGTGCGGCAGTGACCGAGTAAGGAGGTAGTCAGGATGCGGGTAGGACCTACTTCCATGACTGCGACCAGCCTCAATGGGGAACGTCACCTGGGGATCAATCAGTCGAACCTGGGCAAGGCCTTAGAGCGGCTGTCGTCCGGGCTGCGCATCAATCGTGCGGCCGACGATGCCGCCGGCATGGCCGTGTCCGAAACGATCCGTACCCAGGTCCGGGGCCTGGCCCAGGGCTCGGCGAACTCTGAAGACGGCATCAACCTGTTGAACACCGCCGACGGCGGTCTCCAGGAAATGCATAACATCCTGCACCGGATGCGGGAGCTCGTCGTCCAGGGCGCCAACGAAACCTACACCGACGGGGACCGAGAGAAGATCCAGGGCGAAATCTCGCAGCTGACCCGGAACCTTGACGAGATCTCCAACAACACCGAGTTTAACGGCATTAAGTTACTGCGCTCCGGCATCGGTATGCAGGACGGCTCGATCGGCGTCTATCTGGGCGCTTCGCCTGGCAGTTCGACGATTGCAGCTACGCCGGGCACTCCGGCAGTGTTCTCGGTGACGATCCCGGCCGTGCCGGCCGTCTTCTCCGCGACGGTCCCGGCCGTACCGGCAGTGTTCGGACCCGGCATCCCGACGATCATGTCGTCGGGCGCAGCATTGTACACCGTGATTGGCACCCAGTTCAGCCCGGCTGGTGTCACCATTGACTTTTCCAGCCTCGGCGGTTTGGCCGTCGATTCGACGACGGGTAACATCTACGTGGCTGGTTCCGATCCGCCCACGGGCGCTCTGCCTGTGGCCCGCCCGCACGCGATCATCCGCATCAATCCTCTCACCGGTATCGACACCAAGTGGGCTGTTACGGCCGGCAATGCCTCTGCGTCGGGTATTGCCTTCAATCCGACGAACAACACGATGGTCTTCTCCGGCAATACAACCGGGGCAGGCTTCATCGAGCAGATCAGCACTGCTTCAGCTGCTGGCGGCCAGACCGGTGCGACGATCATCCACTCGTTGACTGGCGGTCCTCCAGCGACCCGAGTGTTCTTCGCATCAGGTGTGCAGGTCAGCGGCGGTGGTGTGATCACGTACGGTACCGCCTCGCCGGCCTACGATCCAGCCGTTACCGGATCAGGCTTTTTGCCTGGCACGAATACGAACAACATCTACACCGTCGGCGGTGTCACGACACGGTCGCCGCTTCTGGTCCAGCAGGGCAGCCCGTTTGGGGCAACATCCCCGTTGTTGGCCAACGTCGCGAGCAATGGCGGTCTGCATAACAACACCGGCCTACCGAACAACACGCATGAGACGACGCCACAACCCAACTCGTCTGCTGATGCCTTCGGATTCGGCCCCTTTACCGGCATTCCGAATCCGAATGGGGACAACGTCTTTGTTCAGGACTACGCGCTGGGTACGGGTGGCAGGATTTTCTTTTCCAGCCGTATATCAGCGCCATTTGAACTCGACGCCAGTGGCACGGTCTACCCGGGACAACAGATGCCAGCTGCTGGTAAGTTCTTCGTGTCCACCCCGGCCGCTCCGTCGGGCGTGACGATTAAACAGATCGACCTTTCCACTGCGCCTGTCGCAGGCGTTAATCCACCCGTCCGGTTCGGTGGCGTGGCCATTGAGCCTATCAGCGGTGACGTATTCCTTTCTGACCGTGACAACAGCCGCATCCTGCGGATTTCAAATGCCGGTCTGCCCACACAAACCATTACCGCGATATCGGTCGGCGTCCCGGTCATCGGTATGTCTTTCAACGCTGCGGGCGATATGTACATGTCGACCCTGACGAACAACAACGAAGTCTGGAAGGTACCAGCAGACATTCCGATGGTGGCCCCGACAGTGGTCACGGCCACCGTCGCAGCCATACCCTCTATGTTGATTACGGCGACAGTGGCAGCGGTTCCTTCGACCCTGATTTCGGCCACCATTGCAGCGACTCCGACGATTGCAGCAGTGCCAGCTACGACTGGTCAGTTTGTCTACCTGGATGGCAGCATCCATATCCAGACCGGGGCCAATGAAGCCCAGGACATCCGGGTCAAGATCAATGACATGGGCCTGTCGAGCCTGAGCCTGGAAGGCATGGACGTCAGCCGCTGGGGCACCAACCCTTACGGCTCGCCCAGCACAGACCAGTACGTGGAGGACGTCAGCTACGACCTGCGCAGGATCGATGCCGCCATGGCGACGATCAGCACGGTGCGGGCGACCTTCGGTGCCTACACGAACCGGATGGAGCACGCCAAGTCCAACGTGGACAACGCCGGGATCCAGCAGGCCGCCTCAGAGTCCCGCATCCGGGATACGGACGTGGCCAAGGCGACCAGTGAACTGGTCCGCAGTCAGATCCTCAGTCAGGCGTCGACCGACATGCTGGGTCAGATCCAGCGGGTCAACGGTCAGCTGGTGATGGGCCTCATTCAGGGTGTTGGCAGGTAGAGACTGCATTCATGTAGTCTCTAAAGTCTGATTGGGCTGATCGGCAGGGCAGTCACCAGGCAAATAGGCTTTGCAGGGTCTCAATAATCCGTTGTGACGTGACAGCATCGATCTGGCTCAATGGTTTGACCAGCCGGCTTTTGTCGATTGTGTGCAGTGGATCCAGGATGATGCGACCCTGTTTGCCGGCAAACGGGCAGGAAATCCGGCTGGGATAGTCCCTGCCTGGGGCCGTCATGGGGGCGATGATCACCGTGCCGATGTGCCGGTTCATCTCATCAGGGGAGATGACCAGGCACGGACGGATCTTTTGGATCTCGTCGCCCTGAGTGGGCTCCAGTTGCACCAGATAGACGTCAAACCGGGAAACTACCATTCCCATTCGGTTGCGTCCCATTGGGTGGCAGTTACCGCTTCCAGCAGACGGTCGTCGCCTATGGCCGCCATCTCTTGAAAGGCCTGCTCCCAGCCATCCCGGGTCATCAAGACGGTCTGTCGTGCCGATCTAAACCTCGTGGCCGACCCGTTCGACCCGGTCGGGGTGATGGCGCAGCTGCCAGTTCGCCAGGCGGCCCATGCCGTTGTAGGCGGCGTACTTGTAGAGTTCCGCCAAGGTCGGGTAGTTGAAGACCGTCTCGATAAACGTCTCCAGCGTGCCGCCCAGTTCCATCACCATCAGACCGATGTGCAGGAGCTCGGTCGCCCGCTCACCGATCATGTGCACGCCGAGGATGCGCTGGTCATGCCGATCGAAGATCAGCTTGAGCATGCCTTCCGTGTCGCCGACGATCTGGGCCCGGGCGTTGTCCCGATAGTGGGCCCGGCCCACCTCGTACTCAATGCCCTTGGCCAGGCAGGACTCTTCGGTCTCGCCGACCATGGAGACGGCGGGCACCGTGTAGATGCCGATCGGCAGCAGGGGTGAGAGGGATTTGCTGAGCGAGAGGTTGAAGGCGTGACGGACGGCGACCCGGCCCTGCCCCATCGAGGTGGCGGCCAGGGCCGGAAAGCCGATGACGTCGCCGGCGGCATACACGTTGGGGACGGCGGTCTGGTAGACGTGGTTGACCGACAGCCGGCCCCGCTGGTCGGCCGTCAGGCCGATGTTTTCCAGTTTGAGGGTGTCCGTGTTGCCCTGCCGGCCGCCGCTGAAGAGCAGCTTGTCGGTGCGCAGGACGGCCCCGCAGCCCAGGGTGACGGAGACACCGCCTGCCGGATGGGCGACGAACTCCTCAACATGCTCGCCCAGGCGCAGTGCGATGCCGAGGGCCCGCAGCCGGTCGACCAGCAAGTCGGAGATTTCGGAGTCCAGGAAGTCGAGCAGGCGGTCACGGCCCTCGACGAGGGTGATCTTGACCCCGAGGGCGGCCAGCATGGTGGCGTACTCGCAACCGATGACCCCGCCCCCGACGACCATCAGGCTGTCGGGGATGCGTTCGATCGTCAGCAGGGTGTCGGAGTCATGCACGTCCGGGTGGTCGAAGGGGATGTTGTCCGGCCGATGGGGCCGGGAGCCGGTGGCGATGACGATGACCTGGCCGCGCAACAGGCGCAGGCTGCCGGATGGGCCGGTAACGGAGATCGTGTGGGCATCGACGAAGGACCCCTCGCCGCGGATCAGGTCGATGCGGTGGGATTCGAGGTTGTGGATGATGCGGGCCGTCTCGTTTTCGACGACGTAACGCTCTTTCCGCATCAGCTCGCGGACGGAGATCTCCGACAGGGGCCGTTGGCCGTGCTCGTAGAAGTCCCGGTGCCGGAAATCAGCCAGATACAGGCAGCTCTCCCGCAGGGTCTTGGAGGGCAGGGTGCCCCAGTGGACGGAGGCACCGCCGGGCTGCGGCTCCCGTTCGACGATCGCCACGCGCTTGCCGGCCGAAGCGGCCTGGGCGGCCGCCTTTTCACCGGCGGGGCCGCTGCCAATGACGATGAGGTCGTATTCATACATCGAAAGGGGATCCTTTATCTCGTTTCACTCATTCTAGCAGGTTGAAACAGGTTGAACGCCTGGCCACGCCCCAAAAACGGTCATGTCCGGGGCCCGGACGCGTCGGTGTCGGGAGGCCCTTGTGGTTTGTAAAGTTGACTAACCGCACCAAAGAGGTTAAGAAGGTAGCAGTTCAATCGTCATGCCGTTTTACGGTCGGTGCGGACCTCACTGCCGGTAGCCTGCGAGGGGCCTCCCATACGGGGGCTTTGCGGGTACCGATCATGGCCCGTCGACCCAATGAGGAGGAGCCGAAATGGCCAACCCGAAGATTATTGCCTACCTCAAGCCCGTCTGCGGCTGGAGCAATGGCGTGCGCGCCACCCTGTCCAAATACAACCTGGAGTATGAAGATAAGGACATCATCAACAATCCCGCCATCTATCAGGAGATGGTCATGAAGAGCGGCCAGCAGCTTTCTCCCTGTGTCGAAGTCGACGGCGTCATGCTTGCCGACGTCGCCGGTGAAGAGGTCGAGGCTTACCTGATCAAGCAGGGCTTCACTGCTGCCACCGCCGGCTCAACGGCTGGCGGCGGCTGCTAGGGAACGGTTCGTCCGTTTCCGTACCGGTCGTTTTTCCAAGCCCGTTTCCGCAGCGTTCCGGCACCCCCCAGTGCCTGTCGGCGGAGACGGGCTTGGCGTTTTTTGTTTTTTGAGGAACCCCCCATGCTCGGCGCCAACGACCAGCCCGCCATCCGGGTCAAAATGCTGCCCAAGGACACCAACGAGATGGGCACCATCTTCGGGGGGGTCATCCTCAGCCAGATCGATTTGGCGGCAGCCGTCGAGGCCGCCAAACACACGAGCAACCGGATTGCGACCGTGGCCATGCGGGAGATTGTTTTCCGTGAACCCGTCTACGTCGGCGATACGGTCAGCTTCTTCACCAAGCTGATCAAGCTTGGGCGGACCTCGATCACCATCCGGGTCGTCGTCGAAGCCCGCCGCCGGACCAACCCCAACCTGCACGTCATCGTCACCGATGCCGAAGCCATTTTCGTTTCGCTCGACGACACGGGTCGGCCTACCCCGCTCGGACCCTCACCCCTCGTCGGCGAGCCACACGTACCCCCGATCGATTAGGCCGTCGCCGGCGACATTTTCAAGCCAGGCGTTTGTCTGGGACCTGCTGCTCACACCGCTTCCGGCAGTCCGTGGGGCGACACACAGGCTTCACAATGCGATCACAACGGCAGCTTCCCTGTTTGATGCACCGCGTCTTCGGGTATTTTAGGGACACGGGGGGCATAGAATAATGTCGCAGCAGCAAGACGCCGTCTTTCCGGAACACATCGGTCAGGTCATCCGCGTATTTCGGCTGAAACGCCGCTTGCCACGCGCAGCCCTGGCAGCCCGGCTGAGTATCGCCCCTCAGGTGCTGGCAGGCATTGAGGACGGCAAACGTGCCGGTCTGCCCACGGTCAAGGGCGCCCTGCTGAATGAGCTCGGGCTGACTCCCGGTGAGTTCGACCGGGTGGGCCGGTTCGCCGGATTCCGCGGGCTGCGGACGGGCGATGCCGCCTATCTGACCCGGCCGGATTATGCCGACGATCTGGACCGGCTGGCGGCCATGCCGGCCCGTGAGCGGCGTCTCGACTGGCAGCATGTCCTGTCCGAGCTCATCGGTCTCGACACGGCCGATCCGCCTCCGGCATGAGAGACGACACGGAAATTCCCTGAGTTATCTGGCATCGAGTTGTTGCGCCAGGCTGCGTTAGCGTTCCTCACCGTACCGCCCCAGGTCCGCCCCCAAAGGCCGACGGGCCTCCTGTTGGTCGGCTTGGACGCTGCCTTGCCTGACTTTGCCCCTTGACACCAGTCCCGGTCGGGACTTTTTGTGTAGCCTCTGAGACTCTGCACCGTCAGCCCGCACGGCCAGTCGCGACGTTTGCTAGGCTGGTGGTCGGTGCTGAATGGAGTCTCAATGATCACTTTCGCCTCATCCATCCGTGATCCCATCCACGGCACGATCCCGCTGACGGCCTACGAGCGGGATCTGCTGCGGACACGGCCCTATGCCCGTCTCCGCGGCGTCCGGCAGATGGGCATGGCCTATACCGTGTATGCGGGGGCCCATCACACCCGTTACGAACATGTCATCGGCGCCATGCACACGGCGTGGGTCCTCTGTCAGGACCTCGACACCATCACGGAGGCGGAAAAGCGCCTCGTCCGGCTGGCGGCCATGTCCCATGATCTTGGCCACCGGCCCTTTTCCCACAGTCTCGAGGATGCCGCCCGCCGCTTCGCCGACCGGCCGGGTCTGACCTTCCTGCAACAGTTCCTCGATCACGAGGAATGGACCCGGGAGCTGTTGCTGCAGGATCCCGAGATCGGCGCCGTTCTCGCCCGCCATCCCGAGACGGCCGGCATCGACCGGGAGGAGCTGGCGGCCCTGGCGACGGGTGAGCACCCCATCCACAAGCTCAATCTGCTGATCCACAGCGAGATCGACGCCGACCGCATCGACTACGTCCTGCGGGATAACTACTACTGCGGGTTCGCCCATGGCGTCGACACCCAGACCCTGTCGACCCTCTATGTCCCCGACGAGCAGTACGGCCTTGTCCTCAATGCCGACCGGGCCTACGTCGCCACCCAACTGCTCTCCGCCCGCTACCACCTGATCAGCAACATCCAGAACAACGCCATCGTCCGTCTCGGGGATCTGTTGTTGGCCTCCTGCATCGAGACCGCCCTGTGCGATGCGGAGAATTGGGTGAAAGAAGCTTTCGTCCAGGCCGTCAACGTGGGCCAGGACAGCGATCTGGAGCAGTTTTTGCGCCAGCATGGCGGCGCTGCGTGGGATCAGCTGCAGACCATGGTCGGTGGCGAACTGCCCTATGCCGAAATGGTCCTCTACGACTTTCCACTGCTCTCCCCCTTTGCCCGTTACGCCCTGCAGTCCCTGCAGCAGCAGGGCCGCAGCGTCGGCCAGCCCTTGCAGGAGGCGATCGCCACCAAGATTCCCGGCGGCCTGCTGATCGACCTGCGGCGGATCAGTCCGCCCGTGGATCCGCTGCGCACCTCGCGCGTGGCCCGGACACCCTGGCATGGCCGGCTGACCGAGTTCCCCACCGTGCGGGGCATCGTCATCGCCTCGCTGGAAGCCTTGGGCGTGCGGGTGTTTGCCCCGATCGCCGGGATCCCGGACGTGTCGGACGGGACGTTCCAACGGCTGGTCGAAGATTACCGGACCCTCGACAGCAGTCTGGACCTCGGCAAAGCCGAAGGCATGTTGCAGGGACTTTGGGAAGGCGACCGCCGGGCGTTCGGGCTCCTGCTGGCCCTGGAGGCGACGGCCTTCGAACAGGCCAAGGCCAAGGTCGCGATCAAGGCGACTCGGATCGACCGCTTGTTTCTGTGCACCTATGCGGCACTGCTGTTCCTGGAAGCGGCGTTGAACGAGCCGCGGGTCTACCTGGACGGGCAGGAGGCCATCGTCGAGCTGCTGGGCCACGAGCGGATGCAGGCGATCTTTGGCGCACCGTGGACGGACCTGCCGCGTGGGGACGCCATCGGCCCGTGGCAGAACGACCTGCTCTTTTTGGAGCATTGCGGCCTGATGACGGCCCCGGTGCGGGTCGAACGGGTCCGGACGGTCTTCGTGCCGCGGACCAAGTACGGCTCGACCGGCTGGGGGCGGCGGCTGTTCCATCTGCTGACGGACGGCAATACCGCCCTGCTGGAGGCGTTGCAGGGGGCGGTGACCGATGTCCTGGGCACCCATTTGGACACATACCGGGGCTATTTCGGCCTGCTCGGCGGGGCGACAGAGGTGGAAGGAGCCCGGCGGCGGGAATTGAGACGGACGATGCCCGTGCCGTTCACCCGGTAGATCTCACCGTTGCAAACAGGCACGCCCATGGATGACGACTGAAAGGAACCGGTTCATGCAGACCCTGACCCGATGGCTGATCCTGGCCGCTGGTGTTGTCGTGTTGGGCGGACCGGCGATGGCCAGTGACGCGCCAGCCGTTCCCCGTGGCGTCAGCGCCCGGGTGATGACCCAGTTGAGCGGGGTGAAGCCACCACCGGGCACCCGGCTCGTCGGCGGCACGCGGATCGCCTTTTCGGCGACAGTGACCTATGTCGCCCCGGAGGACAAAGGCACGGTCATGGTCATCGTCCAGGACCAGAGCGGCGAGCCGGTGACGACGCCACAGCCGTTGCCGGTCAGCACCAGGACGGGCAAAGTGACGTTTCGGGTGATCATCCCGGTGCCGGAGGATGCGACGGCCCTGACCATCTTCACACCCGTCATGTTCAAAGGCCGCCCGTCGCAAGGCGCCATCGGTCACGTCAGCTATCCCGTGGTGCCTGGTCCAGCACCCTGAGAGGCAGGTGTCGGAGGGGCAAGGGCACGCCGCCTGCAGGCCGAACCCCTCCTAAGGTCCATAAAGGACCTGTCGTCAGGAACCGTCCCGCATCCGACGCACCCTTGCCCCTCGGACACCTACCTCTTGCTACGTCCAGCCTTTGGACACCGGCCGTTATAATTTCGCGCTTGGCGAGTGCCGGCGACGGTGCTTGCTGCACGCAATGGCACAGACCCGCGTTCAGCGTGCGCGGTTGAAGGTGAAGACGATGTTCCCCAAGGCGATCTCTTCGCCGTTCTTCAGCTCGTGGGGCGTCCCCGTGCGCAGGCGGGTGCCACCGTTGACGTAGGTGCCGTTACGGCTGCCCCAGTCGATCAGGAGGAAGACGTCGCCCTGCTTGACGATGCGGGCGTGACGGCGGCTGACCTTGGCGTCCGTGTCGTCATCGGACAGGTCGACCTCGGGGTAGGCATCGCAGTCAGGATCCCACCGGCCAATTTCGCAGACTTCTTTGCTCAGCGGATAGGCCCGGCCAGGGGTGCCGCCCCGCACTACCTCCAGCCAGATCCGCTCCTGCTTGGGGACGCTGGGCGGTTCGGAGCCCACCACCAGCTTGAGGTCGCTCGGAAAAGGGGCCGCCAGGCTGATCTCCAAGGGTGCCGTCCGCCCTTTGGTCGGATTGACATAGTCAGTATGGGGGACCTCGGAGTCCAAGTCTCTCTCGGCCATATGTCACTTCCTATCTCACAGACGACAGCACAGTCAGTATTGCTAATCTACCCAAGTCGCCGGCCTTTACCAAGGCTCCCGATCGCTTTGTCTTGCTGTGCCGGCTGTTTGTCGTGTGGCAATCTGCCGGTTTGACGGGAGTCGCCCGGCGATCGGACCCGGAGGCGCATGTCCCTGCAAAGGAGTTGTCCCCGATGTTCCTGCCGTTGATCGTGGGCTGGCGAGGTGACCGGGTCGATCGTGCCGATCCGCTCATCCAGGCGGTTGCAGCCGGCCGCGTCGCCGGGGTGATCCTGTTTGCGACGGACGTGCCGACCGGCCAACGCCGCAACATCCGCTCTCCCGAGCAACTGCGCCGACTGACCTCCGACCTGCAGGCGATGGCGCCGCAGCCCCTCCTGATCGCCATCGATCAGGAAGGCGGCACCGTGCAACGTTTGCGGGCCGAGGCGGGCTTTATCGAGACTCCCGCGGCCGCCGATCTGGGGCAGGGCCCGATCGCGCCGGCCGAAGCGGCCTTCGATCGCCAGGCCGCCCAATTGGCCGAGTTGGGCATCAACCTGAACTTTGCCCCGGTGGTCGACCTGGCCGTCGACCCGGATAACCCCGTCATTGCCGGACGGGGCCGCAGTTTTGGACGGGATCCCGCCGCCGTCACGGCCCTGGCCCGCCTGGCCCTGGCCGCCCATCGGCGCCATGGCGTGGCCGCCTGTCTGAAACACTTTCCCGGTCACGGCTCCAGCAGCACGGACAGTCACCTGGGGCTGACGGACGTGACCGCTACCTGGTTGCCCGAAGAACTCGATCCCTACAGGGCCCTGGCCGCTGAGGCGCCAGCCGTGCTGGTCGCCCACGTGATGCATCGGGGCATGGATCCGGACCGGCCGGCGTCGCTGTCGCCGGCGATCACCCAGGCCTGTCTGCGCACGACCTTGGGGTTCACCGGGGCGGTGATTTCGGATGACATGCAGATGGGGGCGATCACGGACGCCTGGCCGTTTCCCGAGTCGGCGATCCTGGCGTTGCAGGCCGGTTGCGATCTGCTGATCTATGGCAACAACCTGATCTGGCAACCGACGATCGTCGATGACGTGGCACGGGCGGTCGAGCAGGCCCTGCAGGACGGCCGGCTTTCGGAATCGCACATCAAGGCCGCCGCAGTCAGAACGGCAGCCCTGATTCCCAGTGCTTAGGATCAGGTGAGGGTGCCGTCCCGGTATGGGTTGGCGGTCTCGTCACGCTGGGGGTTGATCCCGGCCGAACGCTCTTCTTCGAGGGTCTCATGGACGAGATCGCTGCCGTGGCGGACCGCCTCCTGGAGCCGGGTCCGACCGATATCGTCGATGCCGGGTGCCGCCAGGATCGGGGCAAAGACAGTGTCGTACCAGGCCGACGAGTCGATCGTCGACGTCCAGTCTGGCAGGCTGCGCCACTCACCGTCGTTCAGGCCCAGCAAAAAGCGGGCGTAAAAGGGGTCGGTCCCGGCCAGTTCGTATGCCGCCACGCGCCAGTCATCGCCGGTGCCCGTGCCGAAACGGGGCGTGCTGCCCGCATCGTCGACGTCGCCGAAAATGTCGAAGCGGGCGATCAGTTGCCGGGCCTGCTGCTTGAGCTGGTCATGGTGCGCTTTGCCGGCGGCCGACAGTTGCCAGGCGGCTTTGTCGACGTTGATGTCGATTTCCTTGGCCTTTTCGAGCCGCCGCAGCGGTTCCATCAGGTAGGGGTCATCCTTCGTGACATCGATCAAGGCCCCTTCGGCCAACTTGAAGAGCACAAACAGGGTTTTGTAGGTCTCGACCTGCTCGGCCTGGCTGATTGCGGCAGCCGCTTCCGTGCCGCCCGCCGTCTGGGCTGGCGCAACGGGGGCCGGGGCTGCCGTTGCCGGACTGACGATGGTGATTGTCAGCGCCGGGACGCCATCGGGGCCCGCCTGCAGGACACCCTGCAGCGGCAGATCCGGGGTAAAGGCACCGACCGGGATCTGCAGGTCCACCCCATCGCGGATGAACGGACCCTGGGCGTCGCGATCGAACAGGAGGCGCTGCAGGTCGCCCATGGCGGTGAGCCCTTCCGGTGGCAACCAGCCCCGTTGGACCAATTCGCTGACCGGATCGGCCAGGGAGATAATCACGTCGATCGCTTGGGTCGGAGCAGCGTTGTCAGGCAGGGTTACGGTCGCCTGCGGGTTGCCTGACGGGGTACGGAACGTGAGACGCAAGGGCATGAACGGGAATCCTCTCTGAGCCATTAACGACGACGGGCACTGGAACTGCTGGAACGCCGGCCACCCCAGGAACTGGAACTGCCGGAAGACCTGGCGGGGGCGTGATCGGTGGGGGCGGTGTGGGTGCTGGTGGCGCGGCTGCCGCCCCATGAGCTCGTACCCGTCGGTGACCTGCCGGTTCCCGTGGTCGCCGGGGGCGTCGTCCCGGTGCCCCGCTGGCCGCCCCAGGCGCTGGTCGTGCCGGTGCCGGGCGTCGTGGTCGTCCCCGTAGTCCCGGCAGGGGGCTTGCCGGCCCAGCTCCGGTTGGTGGTGGTCGTCCCTGTGGATTTTGGTGCGGTGCCGAAGGCGTTTTTGCTGGTTGTGGTGCCGAAGGCCCGTTGGCGGGCGGTGCGCTCAGCCTGATACGTGGGCGTCTGACGGTAGGCGGTCTGCTGATTGTGCAGGATGATGACCCGGGTGGCGGGCGTGTAGTAGGGGCGTTGCAGCAGCGAGCCGATGATCATCATTTCGACGAACGGGTTGTCGAGGAGCGAGTGGTGACGGGGATAGTAGCTGTTGTCATACCCGCTGACGTTGTACCCCATAGTGTGGTTTTGGGCGGGGCTGGTCTGATCGATGGCGAACAGCTTGGCGTCGCCGGTGGCCTGGTAGCCGGGCTGGCTGTTCTGCTCGAGGTAGCCCGTCACGGCCATCAGGTTCTGCGGGTTGCGGCGGGCATCCAGGGAGACGGTCCCCCCGTCGTAGAGCTGGTTGACCCGGGTTTCAAAGGCGCCCATCCAGGTATTCATGTCCTGGCCCTGGGTTTCCCAGAAGGCCTTTTCGACGGCCGGCAGGTCGATGGGGTTTGGGGCGTTCGAGCCGGCGGCTTTGGAGACGAAGTGGTCGTTGCCGGCGACCCGCGTCTCGACTTTGGGCTTGTCGCTGCAGCCCGGGCCGACGGCTGCGGCGACGGCCCCCCGGCTGGGGCCGGGCAGGGAACGGGCGTGGCGGGGCATGGGCGCC
>JACMPN010000343.1 GCA_014377495.1 Candidatus Sericytochromatia bacterium | reverse complement strand
CCGTCGGGGGGCATTGTCCAGCCCGATCACCGCCGCCCGGGTGGGGATGGTCCCCGTGCCGCAGCAGGGATCGACCACCATGGGGCCGGGATGCCACCGGCTCAGCTGGACGAGGCCAGCCGCCAGGGTCTCTTTCAGCGGGGCGGCGCCTGCCAGCGTGCGGTAACCCCGCTTGTGCAGGCCGATGCCGCTCGTGTCCAACACCAGGAGGCAGCGGTCCTGCAAAAACTGGAACTGGACCGAGTAGGACGCACCGTCCTCAGGCAACTGTTTAAGACCGTAATGCGCTCCGAGCGAGTCGACGATCGCCTTCTTGATGATGCTCTGGCAACTGGACAGGCTGTGCAGTTGCGACTTCACGGACTTGCCGGTGACGGGGAAGGCGGCGTTTTTGGGCAGGAAGTCGCCCCAGGGCAACTCCCGCACCTGATCGTACAACTCGTCGAAGGTCCTCGCCTCGAACTCGGCGATCTTCCATTGCACGCGGTCGGCGCTGCGCAGCCACAGGTTGGCCCGGGCAATGGCCATCGCATCGCCCTGGAAGGTGATCCGGCCTTGCGAGACGGTCGGCTCGTAGCCGAGGGCCCGCACCTCATGGCCGATGACCGTTTCCAGGCCAAAGGTGGAGGTGGCGATCAGGGTGTAGGTATCTTTGAAATCAGTGCGCATCAGGTTGGATCAATCGACCATAGACAATGTAGATGGGGAAACCCAGTTTGCCGGGCTCGTGGCTGCTCTCGACCCGGGTGAGGTGATACCGCTGGCCCCGGAGGTCGAGTTCCTTGCCGATTTCGTAGACCCACAAGGCCGTCTGGTCCCGGAAGAGCTCACGCTCAGCGTCGGGTGCCAGCGGTTTGCGGCGGAATCGGTCAAGCCAGCCCATCAGGCCATGATACCAGAGGCGCCGCCGCCAACCCCACAGCCGGGCGCCTCCGTCCAGCGGCGCGGCGCGGTAGGATGGGCGGGCGGATGCGATGAGCGGTCCAGCCCAGTGGCGCGGCGCCACCGCCGCTGGAGCCCAAGGAGACAGAACAATGAGCGAGCCATTGCCTCGGCCGGTGGTGCTGACGATCCTCGACGGCTGGGGCATCAGCGACGTCACGGCGGGCAATGCCATTGCCCTGGCCAATCGCCCTGTGAGCACGGCGATGATGGCCCGCTACCCCTGGACCCGCATTGAAACCTCCGGCGAGGCTGTCGGGCTGCCCCCCGGCCAGATGGGCAACAGCGAAGTCGGGCACCTGAACATCGGGGCCGGTCGGATCGTTACTCAGGAACTGACCCGCATTGACAAAAGCGTCCGGGACGGCGACTTTTTCGAGAACCCCGTCCTCCTGGCGGCCGTCAAAGCGGCCCAGGCCCCCGGCCAGGCCCTGCATCTGCAGGGGCTGACCTCCCACGGTGGCGTCCACAGCAGCCTGGAACACCTGTACGCCTGTCTGGAGCTGGCCAAGCGCCAAGGCGTCAGCACCGTCTACCTGCACGCCTTCACCGACGGCCGGGACGCGTCTCCCCGTTCGGGCCAGGCCCTCATCGCCAACATCGAGGCCCGCATGGCGGCCATCGGCATCGGTCAGGTGGCCACGGTGGTCGGCCGTTACTATGCGATGGACCGGGACAACCGCTGGGAGCGGATCCAACTGGCTTACGAGGCCATCGTCGATGGCATCGGGGAGTTGAATCCGCATGCCGTGACCGCCATCGGCGAGCGGTATGCCGCCGGCGAGACGGACGAGTTCCTCAAACCGATCATCGTCGTGCCGGCCGGCCGCATCCGCAACGGGGACGGCGTCATCGTCTTCAACTTCCGGCCGGACCGGGCGGTGGAATTGACCCAGGCGATCGCCGCCGATCCCTTCGACGGCTTTCCCCGTCAGCCCCTGCATGTCACCTTCGCCTGCATGACCCTGTATCAAAAGAGTCTGCACTTGCCGGTGGCCTTCGAACTGCAGTCGCTGGCCCACATCCTGCCGGAACTGGTCGCCGCCAAAGGCTGGCGCCAGTTTCGGACGGCGGAGACGGAAAAATTCCGCCATGTGACCAGTTTCTTCAATGGCAGTGTGCTGGAGCCCTTTCCCGGCGAAGACCGTGAGCTGATCCCCAGCCCCAAGGTCGCCACCTATGACCTGCAGCCCGAGATGAGTGCCGACGCCGTCTGTGCGGCTGCCATCAATGCCATCCGGAGCGGCCATTATGCGCTCGTCGTGATCAATTTTGCCAACCCCGACATGGTCGGCCACACGGGTGTCCTGCCGGCTGGGATCGCGGCGATCGAGGCCGTCGATGCCTGTCTGGGCCGGTTGGATGCCGCCTGTCAGGCCGCCGGGGCGGCCCTGTTCATCACGGCCGATCACGGCAACGCCGAACAGATGGACGATCCGGTCACCGGCGAAGCCTTTGCGGCCCACACGACCAATCCCGTCCCGTTCATTGCCGCCTATCCCGGCGCCGTGCCCTTGCGGTCCGGCGGCATCCTGGCCGATATCGCCCCGACGATCCTGGCTTTCTGGGGGCTGCCCCAGCCCGCCGAGATGACCGGTGCCAGCCTGTTTGCCCTAGCCCCGCCCGTGCCGGTGGACTCCCGCCCTGCCCACGCGCAGCGTTGATGGCCGACTCACCGCCGATGATTGCGGCCCCCCTGCCACTGATCCTCGCCTCCACGTCCCGCTACAGGGTTGCCCTGTTGAGCAGGCTCGGTCTGCCGTCCACCGCCGTCGCTCCGGCATATGAGGAAGAGCACGATCTGCCAATGCCGCCCTCGGACCTGGTCGCCTATCTCGCCCGCCGTAAGGCGGAGAGTCTGCAGTCTCACAATCCGAGGGCCGTTATCATCGGCTCCGATCAGGCCGTCGCCTTTGCCGGGGACCTCCTCGGCAAGCCGGGCACGCCGGCGGCGGCGGAGGCGCAACTGGCCCGTCTCGCCGGTCACACCCATGAGTTGCTGACGGGGCTCTGTGTCCTCGCACCGGATGGCCGGATCTGGGAACGGGTCGAGACCGTGCGGCTGACGATGCGTCCGTTGTCCGCCGCCCAGATCGCCCGGTATGTCGCAGCCGATCAGCCGGTCGACTGTGCCGGTTCTTATAAGATCGAACAGCTGGGCATCGCCCTGTTTTCGGCCGTCGATGGCCGAGATCCGACCGCCATTGAAGGGTTGCCGCTGATGGCCCTCGTCGGGATCCTGGCCGCCATTGGCCTTGATCCTCTGACGCCCTGAACGCCAGCCCGGGATTGGACTGCGGTACAATCATTTCAAGGCAATGGTCATTTTGGTTGCAAAACCAGTCTGTTTAGTTAAAAATAGATTACAGGTTATTCGCCGGACTGCCATCGGGTCTGGCGATGCGATAGCGAAGGAGCCATGGTCACGATTTTCCTTCCTTGGTGTTCCCCAGTGCCCGAAACCCGCAGCCTGTGGCGTGCGGTCGTGGCGCGGGTTGCGCCCGGGGCCGACGCTTTGGCGATCGCCAAGGCTTTCCTGCCCGTGCTGCAGGGGGGCTTCGGTGGATCCTGGTCGGCGCTCTGCCTCGACGAGGGTGATCGCCAAGTCGTGGTCGCCACTCACGGAGACAGTCCGTTCCGGGTGGGTAAGTGCGT
>JACMPN010000342.1 GCA_014377495.1 Candidatus Sericytochromatia bacterium | reverse complement strand
CGTGGCCACGATTGCTGCGGTCCGTAGCCTGTTCGCAGCGGGGCGCTTGCCGCCGCCCGTCGCCGACGAGCGTTGCCGCCACTGCTCCTTGCGGGACGCCTGTCTGCCCACCCTGATGCCCGACGCCAAACGGGTCGAGCGCGTCTTGGCGGGTCTGTTTATCCCTGCCCAGCCGTCCCGCGAGGAGATCTGATGCAAACTCTGCTCAACACCCTGTTCATCACGACGCAGGGAGCTTACCTGCACACGGACCACGACACGCTGCGCGTCGAGGTGGAGGGCAAGACCCAACTGCAGGTGCCCGCGCACCATATTGGAGCGATCGTCTGCTTTGGCAACGTCCTGATCAGCCCGTGGACTTTTCACCGCAGTGCCCGGGACGGGCGGCCGATCACCCTGCTGGACCGGAACGGCCAGTTTGGGGCACAAGTCGAAGGTCCATTGTCCGGCAACGTCCTGTTGCGGCAGGCCCAGCATCAGGCGGCCAACGATCCGGACCATACCTGGCAGCTCGCCCGCCAGTTCGTGGCCGGCAAAATCCAGAACAGCCGACTGTGTCTCCTGCGGAGTGCCCGGGATGCCGCCACCGGGGATGCGGAGGCGTTGCAGGCGGCCGCCAAGCACCTGGCCCGGTCATTGCGTCTGCTGGAGGATGCCAACGACCTGGAGGTCATCCGAGGGCTGGAAGGGGATGCGGCGCGGGCTTATTTTGGCGTGTTCGATCGCATGATCCGGGACGACGACCGCGACACGTTTCGGTTCGTCAGCCGCAGCCGCCGGCCGCCTCGTGATGCGATCAATGCCCTACTGTCATTCATTTACACGCTGTTGACCAGCGACTGCAAAGCGGCAGCCCAGGGCATCGGCCTGGATCACCAGATCGGCTTTCTGCATGCCGTGCGTCCCGGCAGACCGGCTATGGCCCTGGATTTGATGGAGGAATTCCGTTCGGTCTTCGCCGATCGACTGGCCATCACGTTGATCAACCGACGGCAGATCACCGGCGAGGACTTTGCCCCGCGTCCGGGAGGTGCCGTCTACCTGAGCGATACCGGTCGAAAACAGGTCTTGGTCGCTTACCAAAAGCGCAAACAACAGGTCGTCACCCATCCCCTGCTGGAGCAACAAGTGCCGTTGGGGCTGATTCCTCACCTGCAGGCCCGATTGTTGGCCCGCCATTTGCGTGGTGATGTGCCGGCCTATCCGCCATACGTGCACCGATGAAATTTCGCATCCTTGTCACCTACGACGTATCCACAGAAACACGCGAGGGGCGCCGGCGATTGCGTCACGTGGCCAAGATTTGCTTAGGATTCGGTCAACGGGTGCAAATGTCGGTCTTCGAGTGCCAGGTAACGCCATCCCAGAAGGAAGATATGGTCCGTCGTCTCCTCAAGGTTATGAATGAAGCCGAGGACAGTGTGCGGGTTTATCGGTTGCGCCCTGATTTGGAGGACAGCGTCGAGCAGTACGGCAACAAGCGCTCGCTCGATTTTGACGAACCGCTGATCATCTGAGCGTCCGCAACGTTTGCACTGTCTTATCGCGCCTTGACCCGGGACCGCTCCCAATCGGCCTGATTGAAGTTTCAGTCCGTGACCATGCAGCCTGCGGCTAGCGTGTAGTCAGATGGAGCTTCAGTCGCAAAGCCAAATCGACGGTGCAGATCATCACGCTGACCAACCCGAATCGGTGCCAGTGCCCTCTACTCCGCAAGCGGCTCGATGCAACCATTCCACGGACACCCCTTTCAGTCAGCTAAACTGTATCGGGCGGTGGCGAATGCCTAGTGGGAGCCAATTCCCCGTGGGGTTCGCAATCGTCGACTTTTGTTGCCATAGCTTGCTTTGGCAGAGGGGGTCCAGTCGGTGTTGATCATTTTTAGATCGGCTGCGCATGGGTTCGCAGATTGCGATCTGGAATCCTTGTTGCCACTTGGTTCCTGGCGAAAGTCCAGCACCGGCCCTTCGGGGTCGGTGAGCGTTGAAACTCGGCCATCAGGCAGCCCGTGGGACCGTCAGGGAGCCAGCCAGCACCGGCCCTTCGGGGTCGGTGAGCGTTGAAACCAGAGTTGCTGGCCGAGCGCATCCGTGTAGGCGCCGCCAGCACCGGCCCTTCGGGGTCGGTGAGCGTTGAAACAGGTTTGAGCCCGGCATTCACACACTGACATGGGCGCAGCCAGCACCGGCCCTTCGGGGTCGGTGAGCGTTGAAACTT
>JACMPN010000341.1 GCA_014377495.1 Candidatus Sericytochromatia bacterium | reverse complement strand
GCTCCCCCGTTCCCAGGACGCGGCGCCATCCTGGGTGGCGGCGGCGGCGGGCGCCTGGGCCCGGGTGGCTATCAGGCAGGCAGGTAACCCACGTCGGCCGCAGCCGTCTTCCTGGATCGGGAGGGCGGCTGCGGCCGTATTATGAGGGGGCGGCCATAAGTTAACGGTTTCTTACCGTAAGCACAAGGCGGTTCGCAACGATAACGGATTCAACAATCAAGCGAGGTGCATCATGTCAGGTCCGATCCAAAGCAAGTGGCCCGTCGCGGGGCCCGTCCCGCTGCAACGGGTGCCACGGCAGATCGAAGCGGATGTCAGCCTCAATGGCCAAGACACGAAGATGCACATTGAGGGTGACGTGTTCATCGGCAAACGCTTTTTGCCGGCCGTCGTCGCCAAGATACTCAAAGGCTCCGAGGACATCCGCAACGTCAACCTGACCTTTGAGCCGAAGACCCAGCGCTATGCCATCAAAGGCGAAGCGAAGCTGGCCGGGATCTTCTGGAAAGCCGCCGGCTCGACCAAGGCCGAGATGGACGGACACGATGTCGTCCTGCGGAACGTGACCTTCGATTTCCCCGGCTCCCAAGTCAAGTGGCTCGCCAACAAGGTACGTGACGGCATCGTCTCCGGCCTGAACGGCCAGGGCATCGGTGCGGCCCGTGAAGGCAACGATATCCGGATCAGCGGCAACGCCCTCCTCAAGGAAGCGGGCGTGCCCCCGCAGTGGGCCACGCTGTCCGACAACACGGCCGGCAAGTCCAGCCATGATCAAGAAGGGAACCTGACCGTCCATTTCGGGCCCGGCCAAGCCGGCACGCCCGACGGCGTCTCCCATGTCAAAGCCACGCTGGACCCGGCAGCGGGCAACCGGGTGATCAAAGGATTGTTCGGAACCGATTATCAGGTGAAATCGACCCATTTCGCAGCCGGGACGATCAAAGTCAAGGGCTCGGCACCCGTCCCCGAGATCCGGGACGCGGTCAACGGGGCCATCGTGGTCCTGGCGGTGCTGAGCGGCAACGCCCGGCACCTGAACAACACGAACGGCATGTCGGAAGCCCCCCGCATCAACCTGGACATGGATCTGCGGGCCGAAGGCAGCGACGTGATCATCCGGCCCAGCCTGCGGGCCGCCGTCAAAAAGGTGGCCACCGAACTGGCCAAGGGTGGCGCCCCCGTGACGGCCACGAAGGACGAAGTGCGGGTCAATGCCGGGACGATGCTTCCCGAAGGGCGGGTCCACAAGATCGCCATCACGGCGGAAGGCCTCGAACTCGAAGCCGACCTCAATGTGGATGCGATCCTCAGCCCATTCCTCCGCTAAGCGGTGGTCCGGCCCTAAAACACCCCTGAAAGACGGATGCTGCCCGATTGGCTGGACGCCTTGAAGGCATACTTGCCGCCTTGGAGCAGGCCCGTCAGACGATGGCCGCCAGCATCGCGCACCATATCCGCCATGGCCAGGGGACTGTCCACCCGACCCGTGCGGCTGGACAGTTCGACGGCCAATGAGGCCATCAGGGGGACGCCGACGGTGATGCGGCCATAGCGGCTGACGAGCTCATAATGGCTGGGCGTGACTTCAGGTTGGGTCACGGAAATGGCGCCGGCCTCGGTTTTCAGCCGGATACTGGGACCCCGCATGTTGCGGGCGGCGATGCGCCCGTTGTGATTTTGGATCTCGCAACTGCCGGCGACATCGGCCACGGTGACGGTGCCATTGCCGGTCCGGGCATTCAGGTCACCGGCGATCCGCCGGGCTTCCAACCGGCCCTGACGGCCGACGAGTGTCGTGTCCCCGTGGACGTCTTCCGCAATCAATGTCCCGGAAGGGCTCTCGAGGATGGCGGCCCCGAGGATGCGCCGGGCTATGATCGGGCCGCCGCCGGTCTTGGCGCGTAACGCCCCGGCGATGTCGAACAAGGCGATCTTGCCGGTCCGGGTGGCGATCTCGGCCGGTCCGTGGACATGGTTTGCCGTGACGCTGCTGTCGCCACGGACAGTGATCGCCCCCCGTGCCTGCGATGACGACTTCGCCTTCGGTCGTGACGACCACGTCAGCTTTGGCAGGCACCTCGATGCGCAAGTCGACGCGAGTCGAGCGGTCTTCACCCCGACGGGCGGCATCCGCCTGCCGGGCCGATTGGGCACCGATGCGCACCGTGTCGGTGCCCGACGGCTCGCAGTACCACCGGAGGTTGTCCAACAGGGCATGGGCGGGACCCTCTTCGCGGGCCCAGGCGTGCAGGGTCGCCGTGACTTTGACGATGGGCGCCGTCCCACCGATGACGGTGACCCGGCCCGCGCCATCGACCAGCACATGCTCACATCGGCTCATGGGCAGCGAGCGCTCTTGCTGACGGATGATCTCCTGCAGGCGGCCGGGGACGGCGGTGGCATCCAACGACGCACAGGCCAGCAGCATCGCGCCAAGCAACCGAAAAGCCCCGGACACGCGGCGGGTACTGATCGGATCAACTCGGGCATGGTGGGCCATATGACTGGTATCCGTCAGGATGGCAACATCCGGCGCAACTGCGGCGTCAAACGTGCCTTGCGTTGGGGGACGGCGGCGCCTCCCCGGGGCTTTGAGGGAGACCCGGGCAGCAGGTTAAATGCCCTCCCGGACCTTTTCTTTGGCGGCGGTCATGCGTTCGATGCTTTCCAGTAGATCAGGCACCTTGAGCGGCTTCGCCAGGTACTTGATGCTCCGCCGCTCCAGCGCCCGCCGGATGAACTCGTCCTCGCCGGCAACCGCCGTAAGGACGATGACCGGAATACTGGCCGTCGTGATGTCTTCGTCCAGATGCTTAAGGAGCTGCCAGCCCGTCATCTCCGGCATGACCAAGTCAACCAGGATCACGTCCGGAAACTCGCTCCGGGCAAACGCAAGGCCGGCCATCGGATCACTGGCGATCAGCACCCGGTACCCATGCTCTTGGAGGATCTCGGACAAGATCGCCGTAAACGATTGCTCATCATCGATCACCAGCACCGTTTTCAAAAGGAACTCCTCCGGGCCAAACATGATTGTTTCATTCTAAACCGAAACGGGGGCGGACGCGAGCGATCATCCCGCATCGGCAAGAGCGCCAGGCCCTGACCCGGCGGGATTGGCCCGACTGCATCGCCACTTTTTTGCGGCATTAACTGAGCGTCAGCTTGGGTCGTGGCATCGACCCGGGAACTTGCTATGATGGGTGTCACTGCTCATGTCCCCGCCACATAGGAGGCACAATGACCCGCTACGCCATGCCGTTCGCCCTCGTCTTGATGCTGGCCCTGCCCAGCCTCGCCTGCGAGACCGACAGCAAAGTCTCCTCCGGCAAAGCCTGCTGCTCGACAACCAGCACCCAAACCGTTGTCGGTGCCGATCGCGTCGCCCACGACGGTCACGACCACACGACGACTGCCGCCCCGAGCGCGACGGACAAGGCCAAGGTCGGCACTGAGACGAAGACGATGACGATTTCCGGCATGGTGTGTGCCGGCTGTGCCAGCAAGCTCAGCAAGTCCCTGACAAAGAATCCCGCCATCACCGCCGCCAACGTCGACTACGACAAAGGCGAGGCGACCATCACGTTCGTCAAGGACAAAATCACCGAAGTTGAGTTGAAGCAACTCATCGAAAAGGCCGGCTTCAAGTCGGACAAGGCGCAACCCCAAACCTAAGAGACTATCTCAACCAACGATCGGTCGCCTGGCATCGCATGGCTGCGGCAGGACTGCGTTACAGTTTCTCACCGTACTACCCTGTACGCTTCGTCACTGTGCCTTGCCTGGCTTTGCTCTACGGCGCCAGGCTCGGTCTCGTTGATTGAGATAGCCTCCAAGGCTGTTCCCTGCGGATTCCCGTCAAGAATCAGAAAGCCGGTAGCTGTCCGTTCACCGC
>JACMPN010000340.1 GCA_014377495.1 Candidatus Sericytochromatia bacterium | reverse complement strand
GGGCTCCCCCACCTATGCCAGCCCGGGATTGTCTCTCATTGCGATCTGGCTCGCCGGCCTGGCCGCCCAAAGCCGGACATTCGGACGGTCCGGGAGGGGGTGGGCGAGCGGACCTTCCCAAATCAGACATTCGTCACTTCAACGGCAAATGCAGCTCCGCCGCTGTGCCCTGCTCTGGCTCCTCCAAGAAGAAGCGCTGGCAGTAGATTCATCTCCTCGCCGCTGGCGGGCAGCGGAGCCGGGAGTAGCCGTCGCTTTCGCTTGCTTGGGAAGCCGGGATTTTTCTAGAGTGTCGTCTGAGGGTTGAGGGCGAGCCATGGCGACTGAACCGTGTGTCTGCGCGGCGTGTGAAACGGCTCTGACCGGGCGATATTGTCATGTCTGCGGTCAGGACTCTCAGGCCAGGCCCGCGCCTTTACTTGAAATGGCGAAGGAGGTCGCGACCTCCTACAGCCTGATCGACGGCAAGCTGGCACGCACTCTGGCGGTACTGGCGGTGCGGCCGGGTCGGTTGCTGGAGGCCCACCGCGCCGGGGCGGGGTCGCTTTATATCACGCCGCTGAAGCTGTTCGTGGCCGCGACGGCCCTGTTTCTGGCCGTGCTGCACTTCAGCGACACCCGTATGCATCAGTTCACCTGGAAGGTCGTGCAGGGTCAGACTGTCGTGGTGACCCATGATCCGCGTCTGGGCAACATCGAGGTCACCGGGGCGGTCGAGCAGGATCGTTGGCTGCAGAAGAAAATCGAGCCCGCCGTCGATCCGGCGGTGGCACTTGCGCTCCAACAGGCCGGGGCGGCGGCGAAGACCCCGGCAGAGCGCGCCTCGATCGAGTACGTCATAGCCGAGAACCAGACCGAGGAGGACTTTGCGAAGCGTTTGTCGGACTGGTTGCCGAACGTGCTGTGGCTGCTGATGCCCCTCTATGCGACGTTGTTGATCCCGTTGTTCGGGCGGCGACGGCTGTTCCTGGAGCACGTCATCTTCGCCATGTGGGCCCATGCGATCTCGTTCGTGCTGATGATGATCATGGCCGTGATCAACAGCCTGGGGGCCAATCTGTGGGCTTCCCTTCTTGTCCTGCCCTATCTGGCTTATTTCACCGTGGCAGGGGCCCGATACTATCAGATGAGCCCGATCTCGGCTCTGTGGCGTGGGGTGGTCCACCTGACCGCCTATGTGTCGCTGGTGCTTTTGCCGGTGGCGTTAGCGATCTACACGACCGTCGTCGACTGGGACGTGTTGCGGAGGTACGCGTTTGCCTGACATTTGGTTTCCGTGACGTCATAGCCACGGGTCAAACGCTCCGGAACGGTCCAAGAATATCCGTTCAATGACCGCAGCGCGAGGCACGACAAAGAGCCCCGCATGGCCGAGTTTGATCTGAACGTAGTCGCCGGTCCACGCATCTGGAGATGTCAGAGCGGAGAAGTCCCGCACAGCCCTTCCATGCCTTGTCCGCTGTAATGCTGCCGAGAGACAATGGGTATCGATCCTGCATGTCAGGCGCAGCATGTAGCATCTTGAACTGCGCCTGACGCGCCGAGGCGATACGACTTGGCCGGCGGGAAACCCAGTCGAACCCTGATCGGTGCAATCAGCAACGTCCGGTTAGGGTCGGGAGCAGTCATTGCCCGCCTTCCCATGAGCGGACCTTCACCGCCGGGCGAGGGAGCTCCACGCGGGCACGCCCCGCCGCGGATCACGCCTTGGCGGCGATCCCGGCCTCGGCC
>JACMPN010000339.1 GCA_014377495.1 Candidatus Sericytochromatia bacterium | reverse complement strand
TCTATCGGTGGGTTGATTAAGATCCCAAATAGAAGGGGTGGAGTCATGGCCAAAACGACAGCACCCTTGGACCTGGTTAACCTGGCCGGTCAACCGGCAGGCTTGCCGTCGCTGTGGCGCGCCTGGGCGGACGGCAGTTGGGCGACGGTCCAAGGCCTCGTACTGGGCGGTGCGGACGTTACTGTGGCCGATGCCCTGGGCCATACGCCCCCGAACCGGTGCCGGTGATCCTACGTACGCCGCAGGCCACGACCGCTTACGGCAGGCTTGGCTCCTGGCTGATGACCAAGCAACCGGTGAGACCCTTGCCGGCATCGGAGCCGCCCGGTGGACCGAATCGGCTGCTCCGTTCGACCAGACCGCTGTGGCCTTCTGCGACGGGTCCGATGCGCTAGCAACCAGGCGCCGTCGATGCCATAGCGCCTGTTGAAGCCGCTGGGTACGATCAGAGAGCCGGTGGGGATGACGCTCGGGCGCACGTCTGGGCTGGTGGCGTTCTCACCTCATCCCCCCAGCCAGCGACGTGCGGACGTTCGCTAACGGGAATCCGAGGGGTCACCAGGCGTCGTTGGCTGGTACCCGGCCCTGGCGAAGGACCTTCACGAAACTGGCAAGTCGCTCTCGGACAGGCCTTAGAGACTATTTCAATCAACGAGTCCGTGACGTGGAGATAAGCCAGCTTGCGGCGGCTGAGCTCCAAGGCGAGGTGGCCAAAGGTTTCCATCGGTTGCGAGTCGGCCATCGAGTGGTACGTGAATGCCGGCGACACCTGGTAACCGACCCGATCGGCGCCCCAGACCCCGATGACGGCGTCCGTGATTTCCAGCGGCAGACGGGCCCGGTTGGCGATGCTGCCGCCGTAGGCATCCGTGCGCTGATTGCTGCTGTCCCGCAGGAATTGGTCGAGGAGGTAGCCGTTGGCGCCGTGGATCTCGACGCCGTCGAAGCCGGCCGCTTTGGCATTGGCGGCCCCTTGGCGGAACTGGGCGACGATGCCGGGGATCTCGTCCAGCGTCAGCGCATGGGGGATGGGAACTGGGCTCAGGCCGTTCGGCGTATACACCTGAGCGTTCGACTGAACTGCCGACGGTCCGACGGGCAGGGTGCCGATGATGTCCGGGTGCGAGATCCGGCCCACGTGTCAGAGCTGCAGGAAGATCCGCCCGCCGGCCCGGTGCACGGCTTCGGTGACCACTTTCCAGCCGGCGACCTGCTCGGCCGAATGGATGCCCGGGGTGTAGTAGTAGCCCACGCCCTGCGGACTGACGGGGGCGCCTTCGGTGATGATCAACCCGGCGGAAGCCCGCTGGGCATAATAAATGGCACTGAGGGGACTGGGCGCATTGCCCGCCACGGCCCGGCTACGGGTCATCGGCGACATGATCATGCGGTTCGGCAAGGTCAGGGCGCCGAGTTGGATAGGCGACAAAAGGTCCACCGTGATATCCCCTAGCAAGAAGTGGTCGGCGTGCGTCGGGTCGATGTGATCGGAAAGCAGCCAGGTCAGATTAACCCCTTGATACCGGTCGGGTGCAGAATCCGGCCAGGCCCCGATCAAGAGGCCACGGGATCAGGCTAGCGGGTGCCGCCGATTTTGCGAAGGCGCTTGTCCGTGACCCATTCGTCGGAGTCATCGAGCGTCTCGTAGTGGACGAAATGAAAGAACCCTTCGGCTGATTGCTGAATCCGGGCCGTTTCCCACTTGCCGTCGTATTCCACCTGCACGCGCTGACTGTTGGTAAACCGGGTTGGGGGCACGGCCCGCAGGCCATCCGCCGGCACCGAAGCATCGAAACGGTCCGCCCGGGTCAGGAAATGCACGAAGGCGCTGTTCTGGCTCTGGCTGAGGACCTGCACCCGTTCCCATTTGCCCTGGCTCTGGCTCTCGGCATAGTCACCGACCGACCAACGGCTCTGCCCGACGGCCGGTGGTGGCACCGAGGCTGCCGTGGAGAACTGCCATTCCGGCTCGAAGCCGCCTGCCCGGCTGCCGTGGGTCAGTTGCTCTTCGCCGTATTTCATCTGGTCGTGAATGTAGGTGTCCGTCTCAGCAAAGGAAACCCGGCGGTCGCCGTTGAGATCCAGACGGGTTTCGCCCGTCCAGGCCCGCACCAGGGACTCTGTGAACGTCCAGCGCTCCGTGGAGCCGTCCGTCGGCGAGACCGACGAGAGTGAGGCGGCCTTGATGCCCTTGGCTCCGACGGCCTGCACCACCTCGGCCAAAGCGCCGGAATAGCAACAGTCGGCCAGGAGCAGCAGGCGTTCGCCACGCCAGTCCTTGATCAGGCGCTTCGTCAGTTCACTCAGAGCCAATCCGGTTTGGGGCAACCGCTTGAGGTCGATGTCGTGGTTCGCCAGCCAGGTGACGCCGCGCTCCCGGATGCCGTGTCCGGCAAAGTAGATCAGCAGCGTGCTGCCGGGCGCCATCTTGGCCTTGATATCCGCGAGGGCTTTCCAGGCGTTCTTCAGGGTCGCCTGGCGATCCTCGAGGAAAATGATGTGGTCCTTCGGCACGCCACGGGCGAGCAGGGTCCGCTCCAGCGCCCGATCCGCCCGGTCTTCCTTGGGGAAAGGCTCCAGGTCCGGGTCTTTCCATTCCAGGACACCCATAAACAGGGCATAGGTCTTGGCTGGTTCAAACGTGGCGCCTTGGGTGGCGTTGGCACCCAGGCTCTGTGTGGACGCCGGGGGCAGCGCCATTGCGCCCGAGCCGCTCAGGCCGCAGCTATTCAGCATGGCAGCGGCCAGTAAGGCTGCCACCACTACCCGACCTTGCATACCATGCCCCCTACATCCGGACTCTCGTGCCTGACTTGTCGGGGCAGGGGAGACACTTCTTGACGATGTAAGCCGGGACTTAACCGGAACTTTGCAAGGGCTTTGTGATTGGCCGACGTCGGCGACCACGTTGCGGATCGTCCCCTTTTGCACGGGGATGCAGCTTTCATTGTGGCTGAGGTATGTATGACCGGATCACCGTCCCCACCGAGCCTGCCATCAGCCATGCCTTGCGGGCCTTGACCCATTCCGCCGCCTCGCTGCTGCCTTCCGGGTGAAAAACATACGTCGCCGACCACAGCCGTTCCACGACGTGGATCCAGTCGACACAGGCCCGGGCTTCCGGGAAACACTCACCGGCCAGCGCCGCCAGCTCAGAGTCGCCGTCGCTCAGAAACAACGCCGGGATTTGTCCGTAGCCACGCTTGGTCACCTCCGCCCGAATTGCCTCGCATGCTGCACGCTTGCTCCCAAGAAAGGCATAGACCCTGCGATTCTGCGGATCCGGCGAAGTCAGGGTCTGCGGATCAATGGTGTAGAGGGTGAAGACGGTCGCCATCTTCTTCCTGCTTGCGCTTCCCGCCCTTCTGCCGGCGCATCTTGGGACTGGGCGACTCGTCATGTTTCGGGCGCACCATGGAAACAGCCTTGCCGTCGGCTTCGATCACCAACACCGGGCCTTCGCCCGCCGGTGCCGACCTGCTCGACGTAGGTGGCCAGCATGCTGCGGCCCAACTTCAGGACATGGGCGAAAATCTCGACCTCGACCTGGTGAAAGGGCCGGGGCGTCGTGTTTTTCGCCAGATATGCCCGCATCGTCTGAACGTCTGCTTCGAATGCCGCAAGATGGCTCGTCGATGGTGCAGGCGAGGCCGATTCCGAACCGGTTGAGACTGGGCCTCACGCCACCTGCCGAAAATCGGCTCTTCGCAGGGTATAAGGCCGTGTATGACACGCCTTCAGGCCAAAGGCACACTCTCAATGGCGTGGTCATACGTCGGCGTCACTTGGACGTGGGGGCATGCGGCAGTTCGATTGCCATGCTGCACGCCGTGGATTGCCAGCCGCTTTGGCCGCCCCTCTTCCCAATGGGAATGGCACAATTGGTCGGGCCGGCTGTGTGGGCGCGAGCTAGTTACCTGGCATGTGCCGGCTGACAGCGCACCTGCCGGACCAGCCACCCCGATTCATCACCGTTATGAGGAACTATCATGGCCGTCAACGCTATCGCCTTCACCATGTATCCGGTCACTGACATGCCAAAGGCCGTTGCGTTTTATCGCGATGGGCTCGGTTTGGTGCAGGCGGGGATCGAGTCAGCCTATTGGGTCGAGTTCGAGATGGGCAGCAGCACCTTTGGCGTGGGCAACTTCGAGCAGGTCGGCAAGCCCGGTACGGCCCAGTCGCTCGCCCTGGAAGTGGACGACCTCACGGCATTCCGCACTGTGCTGACGGAGCGTGGCATCGAGTCGAGCGAGGCATACGAGACGCCGGTCTGCTGGATTTCCGTCGTCAAAGACCCTGACGGCAACCAGGTCTGGCTGCACCAGGCCAAGCACGCTTAACCGGTCACTGCGGCGAACGATCCAGGCACAGTGGATCAGCGGAGTCTGGGCGTAGGATACTCCTGTGACTGTGCGCTCCCATCCGCATCGGCGATCCCCCAGACTCCCAGACTGGCCGCCCCGCTGGCCGGTTACGGTCCGATCAACACGGTTTTTGG
>JACMPN010000338.1 GCA_014377495.1 Candidatus Sericytochromatia bacterium | reverse complement strand
CCGGCTTTTTCGGGGTCTACCGGGTCAATGAGACCACGGGGGCGATCGCTGTTGATGACACGCCAAAGCAGGTCGTTACCTGGTCGAAGGTATAGCGGCACATCTCCAAAATTCCTTGCGGCCAGGGCAACCTGGCCGCTTTTTGCCGCCAATGGGATAATGATCATCTCGGTTTCGTGGCCGCATCGGCTCACTGAAACCAGCGCACTCGCCGCAGCAGCCGATTGCTGGCAAGATGCGCTCAACACTTACGCAATCGCACGAGCATTAGGGTCACCATGAGCAGGAAAATCGCCATCCTCATCGCTGTGGAGCGCTACCTGAACCCAGGCATTGATCCAGTCAAATACGCCGGCAATGATGCACGTGAGCTGTCCAAGGCCCTGGCACTCCATGGTTTCAACGACGTGGATCAGGTTCTCCTGATCAATGAACAATCCACCAAAACAACGATCGTCTCGCGCGTGCGCATGGAGACGAAACGCCTGCAGCCAACCGATACGTTTTACCTTTTCTTCGCAGGGCACGGTTTTTCAAAAAACGGAGACAACTTCCTTACCTGCTACGACACCCATCTTGAGGACATCGAAAACACCAGTATCAATCTCCGTGAACTGATCGATTTCATCGGAAACTCCAGCTCAAGACACGTTGCGCTCTTCCTTGACGGTAGTGCCGGTGGCCTTACAAAAGAACCGCTCCTCAGCCCGGCGCTTTCGGGCATGAATTCCCATGAGCTTGAAGAAACCCTGCAGCGGGCCCCACATTGCGTGTGTTTTACGTCATGCGAAGGCGATCAGGCCTCGTACCCAGCCGTGTCACTCAAGCATGGTATCTGGACATCCCATATCATTCAGGCGCTGACGGGCCAGGCCCTCCAGGCAGCAGACAGCGACTACACGATCACGGCGCCATCGTTACAAAGGTACCTGGCCAAAGCCATTCCGGAAGATGTCCGAAATCTGTTCATCACGGAGCGACATTGCCAGACACCCCGGATGTTCGGCAGCATTGCCGATGATTTTAGCGTTGCCAGCATTGAACCGATCGTTTCCAAGCGCCGTACGGAGACCAGCCTCGCCCCTGGAGCCATTCAGCGCCTCCTGCTGCAAACCATCGCTTACAAGAAAATCAAGTTGATGACTGGCTACAAATCATCAAGCCAGCCCGTACCGAAAGTTGCCGATAGCTGGTCGGATAAATTTGTCAAAAAACTTGCCGAAATCGACTTGCATGAAGAACTGAATGACCTTGCCAGCAACGCTCGGGCACTTTTCAAATTCAAACGCAAAGATCTGTCATCGGTGATTGATTTTGGCTGCGGATCAATCGTCACTTCTAAATTTGAATACTACATTGAAATATCCCAGGACCCAGCCGACCCATCCAGCGCCCTATTGAAACGCTCTTTGTCAAAACTCAGTGCGATTGAGGCTGGGGACGTTGAAAAACTCGACCAGCTGTTTCCCGGCTCGTTCGATACCGTGGTCTTCGAGTTTGAAAAAGCCCCGAATATCACCGACATCATTGACCAGCTGGAAGAGGATGACACATCAGAGTGGGGTGTCGCATACGCCCTGGATTTCTCGGAATGCACCCTGAAGAAAGGGGACCTGAGCATTCTCATCGCCGGCGATCGCATGCAGTTCAATTTGGGAACAAAGCGGAATCCCAGCCACCTGCTGAAGGAGTTCCACGGCATCGCCGGCTTACTGGGATCGGGCGCCTTGTCTGGCCTATTGACGTGACCCTCACAGCCGATTTTTAGGCTGGCGCCCATCGCCCGGGAAATCCGGGGCGGATCAAGGCGACGGCGGCGAGCCCGGTGAGTCCGGAGCGTCCCATCATGCCGTCCTTTCCCGATCGGCCGGCGGCGTTTCCCGGTTGGGTCGGTCTGGCGACCCAGCCCAAGATCCCCGATGCCGACAGGAGCGACCCCCTGGCGCCACGATTGCCCGAACCCTGGCGACTGGCGGTTCCTGGCGATTGGACCGGCGTCAGGCAGGCCACGCCGTTCCTGGCCCTGGGTCGCACCGGCTCCTATGCGGTGACCTTCCGAAAAGGGGCCGAGGTCCCGTACGGCTGCGACGGCACGCCGACGGCGTTCGGTCTCTTCGATGCCGCCAAACGCTTAGGGGTTGGACCCTATCTGGTCGTCCCCGCTGTGGCGCCCCGTCCGGTCATGCTGGCTCTCCAGCGTCTGCCCCTGGCGGAGGTCCCGCCGGTCCGGATGCCCATGGCACTTGTTCGCCCCGAGGCCCTGGCCGGCTGGCGGGCAGGGGAATGAGCTGCACGCCCCTTGACGATCGGTGGCAGGTGATTGCCGTGCTACATTACATGGCTAATGAATGTCATCCCAGGACGCCGACGTGGCGTCACTTACATTTCATGTCGCTGTCAGGAGCCGCCCCATGACCCGATCTTCCGCCATTGTCATTGCAGGCTTGCTGGCTGCCAGCGTTGCGGTGGCCTGCACCACGGCCAACAAGGGCACCTCGGTGCCACCGGCAGGCGTCGGCGCCTCAGCGGGCACGGCCAGCGCGTCCCGGACGATCATTCGCGAGGGCAAAGCCCCCATCACGGACAGGGCCGCCAACGACACCTTCTTTGAACGGGCCAAACAAGGCGTTAAGCAGAGCATTCCCAGCTACTTCTCCGACAACGGCCTGGGCATTACCGTTTCCAACGTCTCCCTCGACTTCCATGCCGCCAAGGCCAAGCCGATGACGACCCAGGCTGACGGGGCGCCGGGCAACCCGCCCCATGAGGCGGGCGCCTTCGAGAGCGAGACGGACGATTCGCCTGACACGCCCACCGAGAACTACGCCGACGAACCTGGCGAGATGGAGGGCGTCGCCACGATGAACGTCAGCTCCAAGGGCCGTCCGGCGCATGCCATCGCGGTGTTGGAGGAGGATTTTCCACCGATGAGCGATCGGAGGGATGAGTGCCACTACACGGACAAAACGGACGGCAGGACGATCAAATTTTCCGCCGATCAGGACTTCGTCCACTTTACCGCCAACGACGGCAAAGACAAGCTGCATGTGGTGTTCAACCCGGATAACACCTTCACGGTCAACGGCCAGCCGGCGAAAACGCCGCAGGAAGCCGCCGATTTGATCCTGGGCCAGGATGTTTGCAAGCACGCGTCGATCGAGGCCCTGATGGGCATGTATGCCGGCTTGTCCCTGCGGGAGAAAGCGATCGAGACGCTGACGCAATGCGGGCGGACTACCGATCGGGGTCAAGTCGGCCCAGACTCGCCTGACGTCGAGTTGATCCTGCGGTTGGTCCTGCAAGGGTTGCAAAAATCCGCCGTGTGAGGTGAGCCGTCGGCGTCCAAGTTGACGGAATCCCCGTCCCGCTTCAGGGCATGCCGGGACGATGGTGGATCACGTCGCCGGCGAGGGTCAGGACTCCGTCGGTGTAAGGCTCGCTGACCGCCAGCACCGTGCCGTCGGCATCGACGATGGCGAAGGCCCCGTACAGTGAGACCCGCACGACCGCAGTCTCCGTGTCGGCGGCAAACAACGCCGCCACCGCATTGAATTGCGCCATCGCCAGGCGGGAAGGCCCCAACACCCGCTCATAGGCACACAGGGCGATCAGGACCGTCACGCCGGAACTGTTCCCGCTAAAGCCCTGGGCACTGCCCAATTGCCAGGGATGGGCGCTCACGCCGGGGCCCGGTACGACAGCCCGAGGCCGATGCCGGCCAGGACCACTAGGCCTGCCACCCAGGCAGATCGGTCGGCCGACTGCGACGTCGTCGGGACCTCCGGCACGGCGATCACGTCGGCAAGCGCTTTGGCCACCACGGCAGCCATGCGTCCGAAATTCATCCCACGTGCACCGCTACTCAGGCTCAGATCGCAGGCAGGGCAACACGGCTTGCATCAAGTGCTGGCCTGACTTACGCCCGTTTCGCACCCCACTTGGCCGCCCCTGCACGACCGATGTCTGAAAAAAAATTTGCCGTGGGATGTCGATCCAGCGACCCGCCGTTCGTCGTTAAAATAGAGGGCGAAGTCGGGAGCCGGCGGCGAAGGTCCGGACACGCCGCCCCAAAGAAGGGGACACACGATGCGGTTCATGTTGATCGTCAAAGCCAGTGCGGATTCCGAAGCCGGTGTCATGCCCAGCGAAGAACGCCTGCTCGCCATGGGCAGGTTCAACGAGGAGATGGTGAAGGCCGGCATCATGCTCGATGGCGCCGGTCTCCAGCCGAGTTCGCAGGCCGCCCGGATCAAGTTCTCCGGCGACACGAGGACGGTGGTCGACGGTCCCTTTGCCGAGACCAAGGAACTGATCGCCGGCTACTGGGTCATCCAGGTGCAGTCCCTGCAGGAAGCGATCGAGTGGGCCAAGCGCTGCCCCAACCCCATGGATGGCGAAAGCGAGATCGAGGTGCGGCAGTTCTTCGAGCTGGAGGACTTCGCCGAGGGCGAGGGCATCGAGCAGCATCGCCGGGTCGACGAGGTGCTCAAGCAACAGCAATAACGCAACCCCAATACCGGTTGCGACCATCTCTGCCGTTTGGCGCTTCGAGTCCGCCCGACTCATCGCCAGCCCTTCCCGGATCACGGGTGACGTCGGGCTGGCCGAGGATCTCGCCCCGGACGCCCTGCTCGCCGCCCTCGAACGCTGGCCGAAACGGCGCGATACCGGCATCCGGAGGCGGCAGAACATGGCGCGATGATGCTGCAAAAGCTTGTCGCCGACAAAATTCAGGCCGGTAAATCCACTCAACCCTATCGGCATTCCCAATGTGACGTGGGACACAATGTTGCCGCAGCCGGCGGGCAATCGGCCCAAATGCAGTTACAACGGCTTTCACTGAAGCTTGACACCACACTTGCCCTTGGACCATTATTCCTGCTTGGCGATCAAGGTTTCTGATGATCAGGCACTTGTCCGGATAGCACCTGAATTTTATCGAATGCCCCGCAAGGGCGCTACAAGCAGCGACTCCCCGACATCCAGCTGGCTCTGTGCGCCATGATTCATGGCACCCATCAGGGTGCCGGATTATTCGGGAAACCCACACAACGAGATTTACTGTCGATTTACCGATCACAATGCCGCATAGGCGCGCTAGAAAGCAAATCATGTCAAAAAATTCCTCCTCCCCCACCTGGGGTGTCACGCTCCTCCTCTGTTTCTTCCTG
>JACMPN010000337.1 GCA_014377495.1 Candidatus Sericytochromatia bacterium | reverse complement strand
GCATTGACGAGCATCGGCAGGGCGGCATGTGTCATCTGGCTGATCGTCCTCGTCCGGCGATGGGCACTGCCAACCGCCGAGCCAACGCAGTCCATACCGGCCACTGCCCAGGCTCATGGACCAGAGTGACCGACGCTAGGTCAGGGCCTTGACGTCAGTCGCCGGCTCGGGCCCTGTGTCAGGTGATTGTGCAGCGGTCGGCGCCAGCCCCGCCGCGAAGCCGTCAGGCAACGACTCGACCGCGGCGATGCGTTTGCCGACTGCCGTGAGCAGCCATTCGAGATCGGCGATGGGGGTTTCGTCATGCATTTACCGATGATCCCACTGATGGGCTCCGGCGACATTTACGAATCGCCGTCAGTCCGACAAATGGAGCGCCTCTCTCGCACAGCCACACCAATGCCGACCGCGGATGCTGAACTTCGGGCGGCTCAGGGAGCCCCTTGCCAGATCGCAGCCAGTACGTTGTGGGCCGCATCGTGTCCGCCCAACAGGTAGATCAAACCACCGGCTGGGGCACAGGCTTGGGCAAAGCGGGCTGCCGGCAATTGGGAAACCTGGCTCCAACTGCCATTGACCAGTTGCTGCACAGCGTTCGTGGGAAACAGGTTGCCGCCCACATAATTGTCGCCCCCAAGCGTTGTGACTTGGCCATTTTGGGTTAAACAGGCGTGACCCTCGATGGGTCCCGGCAATGCCGGCCCCAACGTCCAGTTGCCGATTTGGCCAGTGTTGTAACTGGCCTGGAAGACGGTCGCTTTGGTTTGGCTGCCGTCCGATCCACCGGTCACGAACAGCGTACCATCGGCGTAACACGCCCCAGCCCTTACCCGACGCTCCGGCAGATCGGGTCCGGCCAGCCAAGCCGAAACGTTCCCCGAGGCATCCACGGTCGCCGTCCAGACTGTCGTCGTGGCGGCATAGCCGGGATTCCAGCCGCCGATAACCACCAGCCGGTCATTGTCGACGACAAGTCTATGAAACGCCCGGCCCTGTGGCAACGGCGTCGTGGTCTGCCAACTGCCCAGGCTGCCATCCGCATTGATCAGCGCCCGGTACACGGTGGCCCTTGGCGCACTGCCCCGGCCCCATCCGCCCACCACATACGTATAGTTGCCGACGACGGCGAAGCCGTGGCCTTCCGTCGGCACAGGCAGTGCCGTGCGGGCTTGCCAGACCCACGGTTGTTGGATCGGGCTGCTCCAGACGTCGGTAAAACTTTGGCTACCATTGGTGCCGCCGCTGACGTAAAGGGTCGTGCCTTTAACGGCCGCCCCAGCCCAAACTGCCGCCTGTGGCAAATTGCCCGAGACCTGGAACCGCTGGCCGGTGGCCGGTGTGGCCGTCGGAACGGGCGTCGGTGTGGGACTCGGCAAGGGTGTCGGGGTCAGGGTCGGCGGTGGGACGGGCGTCGGGGTGGGTGTGGGGCTCGGCGGACCGCCTATGGCGGCCGCAAGGACGCTGCCTAAAATGCCCTGACCGGCATTTTGGCCACCCAGCAGGTAGACCTGGCTCGCCGTAGCGGCACTGGCCATGCCGAAACGGGAACCTGCCAGGGCATTGGAGACCGTCCAAGTGCCGTTGATCAATTGATAGACATCCGAAAACGTGTCCGTAGCATTGCTGCCACCCAAGGTCGTGGCGGTACCGGCCACGCTCACACACGCCTGACCCAACATGAGCTTGGGTAACGGCGGACCGACCTGCCAGGCACCGATCTGACCGTTTGTGTATGTGGCCTGGTAAACCGTCGATTGGGCGGCACTGCCATTGGAGCCACCAATAACCAAGAGCTTGCCATCGGCGATGCATGTTCCGGCCCACATCCGACGTTCCGGCAGGATCGGTCCTGATTGCCAGGCGGACAGGGCCCCGTTGGCATCGGCCGTCGCCGTCCAAACCGTCGTCGTGGCGGCATAGCCGGGATTCCAGCCCTCGATGACCACCAGCCGGTCATTGTCGACGACGAGCCCATGAAACGCCCGACCCTGTGGCAACGGCGTCGTGGCCTGCCAACTGTCCAGGCTGCCATCCGCATTAATCAGCGCCCGGTAAACGCTGGCTCGTGGGGCACTGCCCCGGCCCCAGCCACCCACCACGTAGGCGTAGTTGCCCAGAACGGCGAAACCGTGGCCTTCGGTCGGCAGCGGTAACGCCGTGCGAGCCTGCCAGGCCAAGGGCTGCTGGATCGGGCTGCTCCAGACGTCGGTAAAACTCTGGCTGCCGTTGGTACCACCACTGACATAGAGGTGTGTGCCTTTGACGATGGCCCGGTTCCAGGCAGCTGCTTTCGGCAGCGTGCCCGAGTCCTGAAAGGTCAGAGGACCGCCAGGAGTCACTGTCGGCGAAACAGTGGGTGTGGCCGTAGGACTGATCGACGGGGCTGGGATCGGTGTTGGGGACGCAGATGGCGGCGGCGTCGGGGAAGGGTTCGTCCCCCCGGTCAAGTCATCAACGACGATCTCGCCGAAGTTGATCTTATTGCCGATCGAGCGCAGGGCGAACGTGTGCGGCGCAGTTTCGGTCAACATCGGAATGGTCAGGGTGGCGGCTTTGCGTCCTTCGACCCAGTAGGTCAATTGGTGGGTCACCGTGTCAATTTCAGCACTGAGGCGGCGGATGTCACCGGTGGCCGTCGTCTGGCCAAACCAGTAATGACCGGTCCAGCCGGCGTCACTGGTGGGACCGGCATTGTTGGCCGACCACACGGCAACGTTGCCCCCCGAGATGACCAGTTCGACGTAATTGGTGGGGTTCTTATAATAGACCAGTACGCCGTTTTCACCGATCGGCGGCATGTGATCGGCCATCGCGAAGGGCTGCACGGCAAGACTGATCGTGTAATGAGCGGGAAGCGCCCCGTCGGTCCCGAATGTCGCGCCCGCATAGCGACGGATGGTCACGTGGGGAAAGGCCCCGGTCTCCTCCTGGTGGAACACGCCACCGCTGAAGCCCGCCAGTGAGGGAAAAAGGGACCAATCGCCAGGAAACAGCCAGTCGGGCCCCGGAGCGACGTCAGTGGTGGCATCACGGAAGTCCTCAGGCTGGCCTGACACGGCGGGAAAGGCCGTGTAACGGCTGGGCGCTGTCGCCATGGTGCGGAATGGGGAATTACCACCGGTCGTGGCCGAAAGCTGCCGACCGTTGGTAATCGGCAGGCAGGCTATGGCAAACAGTCCAATGAGGAGGGACAACGGCACGTGTTTCGACAACAACATACCCTCTCTGGCTTAATGAAAAGCTTCCGCTACGCTGGTGCATCGACTCACCATAGGGCCGCTGGGGCGCTCGACCGTTGGCGGGGGTGGCCGAATGAACAGGGCCGGATTTAGTGATGCGAGAGAGTTGCGCGCAAAGGCCGGCTGGTTTGGCCAGCCGGCCCTGCACACGATCGGGATGAATGCCGGGCGGACGATGCCGCTCTGGCGGGCCGGGTTAGATCCGGCGCACGGAAGGTTTCTTCAGGACTTGGCGTTTGCGGGCTCTGACCGTGCCGCCGCCAATGCGACGGACAGCGGCAGCGGCCGTGTACGGACACTTGTCCTGGGGCCATGCCGATGAGGTGACGGGAAAGCGTTGGATGATGTCCCACTCGTCGTCACCGATTTTGAATGATTCTTCGCCGGTCCCGGGCATGTCGCTGACGGTGACGGCATCAAAGTACCAGTCGTTGGGGTTTTGAGGGCCGGACCAATCCCAGGGGCCATGAACGTTGACTTTGCGCCGGCTGTTGTAGCTGATCACCGTCGGGTCCGCCATGATTGAAGCTTGTTCCGGGTTGGACATCCGCTATGGTCTCCTAAATATTGGGTCCATTATCGCATTGTGTGGCCGCCCCCGTCGCAGGCGCCCGGGCTCAGCCACCACGTCCGACCGGACCGTGCCGGGTCAGGCGGCGTCACGCTGCCTATCGCTGTTCCGGTAGTGCGATCGTCAATGGTGATTCGTCGAGTGGCACCGAGACTTCATTGATCAGGTTTTGCCAATCCATAAAGAGGTTGTTCTTATTTTGGCTCTGATAGGCCCTTCTGAGGATTTCCGCCTGCTTCAGCAATTGGTTGATCCGTCCGGCAGTGGCCTCGTTGAGATCGGGAAAGCGCTGTTGCGCACGAGCAACCAGCTTCGCCTGATGCTCATCCATCTTGAGCAAAAATTCTCTGCGATTCATTCATTCCCCCGCCCTGCCCCGTCATGTGTGGCGCAGACCGTCACAAGGTTCTGAGACCCAGTTGATCATGCGCCGGCCGAGACTACGAGCTCTAGGGTAACAAAACGGGACGACATCGCCCTATCGTTATATCCCGTTTCGGTATCCAACCCGTCCGCACCGATTCATGGCTTGCCATCAGCCATTGCAGGCCCGGTATTGCCCTGACAGGTCTTGACCGTCTGCCAAACCTTGGTTTTTACGGTTTGCAGTTCCCAGCGACGCCCGTCCGAGACCAGGCGCAACGGCCCGTCCGTGCCGGTGTCCCAAAGCCGGACCCCATGGTCGCTCAGGCGTTGCCGGAGGTCAGGCTTGGGCCGGTGCCAGGTGGGATTGGCGCCATCCAGCACGGCCCAGCATGGTCGCACCCGGTTGAGCAGGGCATCGGGGCAGGCTTCGCTCTTGCCGTGATCCGGCAGGACCAGGATGTCGGCCAGGGGAAAGGCCTGCGTCCCACCGCCGTCAACATCGGCGTCACCGGGATTGAGGATGCTCGTCCGGCCATAGGACCAATGCAGCCCGAGCACCTGTCGCTCGTCACGCCGTAGGCCCGGCCAGACGCTCACGGCGGCGCCCGATGCCCAATGCCAGCCCTGCTCAGGCACGTGTTGCCACCGCGTCCCTGCGGCGAGTGCCGCCTGGCTCGTCCGGATCATCATCGGGTTATCGATCCCATTCGTTTCAAACAGACGCTCCGTCGGACACCCGTTCAAAACGCCGGATACCCCACCGGCATGGTGATTTGCCGCTGTCGTTAAGATGAGACCGGTGATGCGACTCACCCCCGCAGCTTGCAGATAGGGCACGACACGCAGCTCGCCCGCATCCCAGGGCTCGCCCTTCATGTATATCGATGGACCGGCATCCACCAGCCAATGTCCGCCACCCGGCACTTGGACGTGGCTCGCACTACCGGCTCCGACGGGAAGGAACGTCATGACAAAGGCCGGGCGCTGCGGCCAGCACGCAGCCACAAGGCACGCATGCGCCAGTCCCCACCCAGCCACCGGGCCCCAGTGACCATAGACCTGGGTGGGGACGTGCAACAGCGCCAGCACGCCATACCAGACCATCATCAGGACCGTGTCCGGGCGTGAGACGGTCATCGCCTGGCCCGGCACACTGCTAAACCACGTCAGCAGGATGACCCACGCCTGGATGGTCCAACCCAGCACCCAGGTCAGCGGCAATGCCAAGGGTGCCCAGATCAAGCCGAGGCAGGCCGCCACAAAACCGACCTTGGTCCAGAGATCGACGGCAAAGCCGCTAATGATGTTGGCCGGCAGGCTCAAACCGGAGACTTGCCCAAAGGTGTGCAGTTGCAACGGCATCACCCAGAGCTGAGCGGCCAGCGGCGTGACCAGCGACGCCGCCAACCACGCCGGGAGGCGGGGCCAGCGACCGAGTAACCATCGTTCCCAACCGGGAGCCGTCGACAGCAATCCCCACGTCGCCAGGACACTGAATGCAAAGCCCAGATCCTGGGCATAGCCCGGACTCCACAGCAACAACCCACAGGCGGCGACCAATAAGGCCCGGGTGGGATGCGTCGGCCGGTCGAACCAGGTACCGATCAGACCCAGGCCGGTGACGGCCGCCGCCCGGATGATCGATGCCGGCGCGCCGGTCAGGGCGATATACACCGTCAGGATGGGGACACTGATCAGGATGCCGGTCCTGCGGCCCCAGCGTTGCGTGATGACCACACAGACGCCAGTTAATAATGTCAGCTGAAATCCGCTGGCGGCTACGTAGTGCGTCAAATTCAGGCGCCGAAAGACCTGCATCAGCTCGGGATCCAGTGGCGTCGAGCTGACGCCAAAGACCAGACTGGCGGCCAAAGGCCCGATGCGGCCATCCGTTCCCTGGGTAAAGATCGGCACCAGGCGCAACCGGACCTGCTCCAACCAACTGATCTCTCCTGCCAAAGCGGCCCAATGGCGGACCCGCATCTGGGCGACGACCCCCTTCCGGGCCAACCAATCAGCCCGATCGAACATGCCAGGCAGCAAACTGCCCCGCGGTGCCATGATGTCGCCATCCAGCAGCCAACGGGTGCCGGCAGGCGGTGGCTGCAACGCCGGCCACATCACCTGGATCGCGCCTTCCGTCCGCAACCGTTGGGGGCGCCAGCCCTGTTCGATGGTGAGCACGGCGCTGACATGGCCGGGTTGACCCTGAGCCGACGCCACGGTGCCGATGAGTTGCACCCGCTTGCCGAACCACTCATCCCAGGCTTGGGCGTCCACAGCCGGTGCACGCCAGGCTGTATAGGCGCTCATCAGGGGCAACAGTGGGACGGCGAGGAGGCATACCGCCACGGTGGGCCATTGGTGGCGCAACCGGAGGATCAGGCCAGCCAGTCCCACGGCAAGACACGCTGCCCAGACGGTGGCGCCTGGGGCCGGTGACAGGGCGCCGGCCAGCACAATCAGCGTGATCAACAACAAGGTCATGACCGGAATACCCCATTCATCGCCGCTGTGCCGTGCGTCGTTCCGACGGGCCCTACAGACGCAGATGCGGCCGCAGGCGGGCGATCATCTTCGGGCCCATGCCCCGGATATTCTGGAGTTGGTTGATGTTGCGAAACGCGCCATGCTGCTGGCGATACCGCACAATGTCCTCGGCCCGCTTGCGGCCGATGCCAGGCAATGAATCGAGCATGTCCACGGTGGCGGAGTTCAATTCGACACCCCCCGAGGTCGGTGCCGGGGCACCACTGCTCTGCTGGTCCCGCTGGCGACCGCCGCCCGTGGCACCGGACCCCAGATACGTCGTCTGCACGGGCATAGGCGGGGCCGGCGTGGGCTT